>JAZQFU010000087.1:0-11355 GCA_045539675.1 Clostridia bacterium
TAAGCCAAATAAAACTGCGCAGCAATATAACTTGCCACAAGCAAATATAACTGAAAAAACGGCAAGCCGAAACTTGCCGTTTTTTCTGGTGGGAGAGGGTGGATTCGAACCACCGAAGCTATAAGCAGCAGATTTACAGTCTGTCCCCTTTGGCCACTCGGGAACTCTCCCATATTAACTTTTAAAAAGGTGGAGCTGGTGATGGGACTCGAACCCGCGACCTGCTGATTACAAATCAGCTGCTCTACCAATTGAGCTACACCAGCACAACGTGTTGGAACAACAACATTGCCTATTATACACGCTTTTATTTGAAATGTCAAGAGTTTTTTTATTAAATTTTAAATTTTTTATTTTCTTCCTATTGAAATTATTTTATTTTGTGGTATAATGTGTATACGTACGGTAAACATTGTATATGTAATAAATATAAAAGGGATGATAAAAATGAAGTATGTTGTAATGCTTGGAGACGGTATGGCAGACCTTCCCATGAAGGAGCTTTCGGGAAAAACTCCTCTTGAGGTTGCAGATAAGCCGTGTATGAACCGTCTGGCATCATTGGGAATTATGGGAATGGCAAGAACTGTTTATGAAGGTATGAAGCCCGGAAGCGATGTTGCCAATCTTTGTGTTATGGGCTTCAACCCTCTTGAATGCTATACGGGGCGTTCTCCTCTTGAAGCGGCGAGCATAGGAGTTGAGCTTTCGGATAAAGATATAACCTACCGTGCAAATCTTGTAACCTTATCGGATGAGGAAGCCTATGAGGGTAAGTCGTTGGTGGACTACAGTGCAGGGGAAATTTCAACGGCTGAAGCTGAAGAGCTTATTTCGGAGCTTAAGGCAGAGCTTGATTCGGAAGACTTTTCTTTTTATGCCGGCGTAAGCTACCGTCATTTGCTTTTAAGAAAAAACGAAAAAAAAGCGGGAGAGCTTATTCCGCCTCACGATATATCGGGAAAGCCCGTTAAGGAATATCTTCCGAAGGATCCGGAAATACTTGAGCTTATGAAAAAAAGCTCTTATATATTAAGGAAAAGTAAGATTAATGAAAAAAGAATTGCGGAAGGAAAAAATCCTGCAACCTCTCTCTGGATATGGGGAGAGGGAACAAGGCCTGTACTGAAAAGCTATGAAGCTGCATATAATTTAAAGGGAGCAGTTATTTCTGCCGTTGATCTTATAAAAGGTATAGGAAGGCTTTCGGGAATGAAGGTCATAGAGGTTCCGGGAGTCACCGGAAACGTTCATACCAATTTCAAAGGAAAAAAGGATGCGGCAATAAAATGCCTCTCGGAAGGATGCGATTACGTTTATATTCACGTGGAAGCACCCGATGAAAGCGGTCATCAGAGAAGCCTTGCGGATAAAATAAAATCAATTGAGCTTATAGATTCCGAAATTCTTGCACCGGTTTACGATTATCTTAAGGAATCGGGAGAGGAGTTCAGGATTCTTTGTATGCCCGATCATCCCACTCCCATTTATACGGGAACTCATTCGGCGGAGCCGGTGCCCTTCTTTGTTGTAACAGATAAGGATTGCGAAATCAAAAAAAGTGTGGTATACTGTGAAAGAGAGGCGGAAAATACAGGTATTTATATAGACTGTGCTCATACTCTTACCGATAAACTGATAAAGGGGTTTTAAAATGAATTTTGATTTGCAGAAGCATGCAAGAATTCTGATAATTATTGCATATTGTCTTCTCGGAGCGGCAGGAGCTTATTTTCTCCTGGGGAAAATAATTCCTTTTCTTATGCCTTTTATGTTTGCGCTCCTTTGCGCATTTTTCATCAGTCCCGTAGTAAACAGAATGGAAAAAAGATTAAGAATTCCGCGAAAGCTTTCAAGCGTTGTGGTGATTCTTCTTGTGGCAGGGCTTCTTGTGGCGCTCCTTGCGGCAGTAGCCGTAAAGGCTTATAATGCGGCGGAAGAGCTGGTTTACGGAATGATTGGAAACGGTGCTGAATTTGAAGGCTTAAGAATTATTTCTGATGAATTCAACCGCATTTTCGGTGCGCATATCGATCTTGCGGAAAGCTTCAAGAATCTCATTGCTCCCGCGGCTCAGGCACTTGTGGGCCTCATAAAGCCAATTGCAACGGGTGCACCTCAGTTTTTTGTTTCGGTAATTGTTTTTGTTCTTGCAACCCACTTTTTTGTTTCGGATAAGGAAAGAATTTTTGAATTCTTTGATAAGTGGACAAAGGGCAGCTTTACCCGTTTTGTGGGAAGAATAGAAAATATTTCGAAGGATTCCATAGTAAGATATATCCGTGCGCAGGCAATCTTAATGACAGTAACTTTTGTTGAGCTTCTTATCGGTTTTACGGTTCTGAGGGTTTTTGGCGTGCTTAATCTCAGTTATACCTTCGGAGTATGCTTCGGAATAGCACTTCTTGATGCTCTTCCCATTTTCGGAACAGGCGGAGTTATGATTCCGTGGGCGGTATATGCGGTTATATCCGGTGATTTTGTGCTTGCGGCGTGCCTTCTTGCGATTTATGCAGTATGCTTTACAGTTCGTCAGCTTCTGGAACCGAAGGTTCTCGGGGAAAGTCTCGGAATTCATCCCCTCATAACTCTTCTTGCCATGTTTGTGGGATTGAGGAGTATAGGTATCCCGGGGCTGATTTTCTTCCCCCTTGCCATAGTGCTCTGTATTCAGCTTGTAAAAATCGGTGTGTTCGGTGATTCTGCTGAAAATACGGAGATTCAAAAAAAATCCGACAAAAAATAACATAAAATTTCTACTCGAATAAAAAAATCTACAAAAATTAAACCATTGCAATATTGAGGTTTTCTGAGGATAGAAAAAGACGATGTAGAAAAAGTATATATGTGTAGAAATATTTTCGTTTACACAAAGCCTGCTTTGCACTATAATTAAGCTATCGAATAAACACCTGCTCCGATTGCGGTCGGAAAGGGGATAAGGGAGGATATTAATGAGTAAAATCAAAAAAGCTAAGCCGATTCACCGTAAAAGCTTCGCAGAGCGTGTTGCCGCTGACTGGCAGCTTATTCTGCTTGCTCTTCCCGGACTTGCGTTCTATCTTATTTTCAGATACGGACCTATGTACGGACTGGTAATCGCATTTAAGGACTACGGTATTTTTACCGGTATTATGCAGAGCCCCTGGGCTGAACCCCCCACGAAATGGTTCGCTCAGTTCTTCGGTTCGGGAGACTTCTGGCTCCTCTTTAAGAATACTGCACTTTTAGGTATTCTCACATTGGTTTGCAACTTCCCCGTACCTATTATATTTGCTCTTCTTCTCAACGAAGTAAGACATATTAAATATAAGAAATTCGTTCAGACTGTTACATATCTGCCTTCATTCCTTTCGGTTGTTGTTATCTGTTCAATGGTAACAGATATGCTTTCACCTACTTCAGGTATCATCAACCAGGTTATTACGGCATTGGGCGGAGAAAGTATTTACTTCTTAATTAAGCCCGAATGGTTCAGGCCTGTTTATATTCTTTCGGGAATATGGTCCAGCTTCGGTAACGGTGCTATCATTTATCTTGCGGCGCTGAGCGGAGTTGATCCTCAGCTTTACGAAGCAGCAAAAATCGACGGTTGCGGAAGAATCAAGAGCATGTGGTATGTTACCCTTCCCGGTATTCTCCCCACAATCGCAACAATGTTCATATTGAATTCAGGCTCAATTATCAGCGTAGGAGCAGATAAGGTTCTTCTTCTTTATAACCCTGCAACTTACTCTGTTGCCGACGTATTCAATACATACGTTTACAGAAAAGGTATTATCGAAACGAACTACAGTTACTCAACAGCTGTCGGACTTTTCCAGTCTCTGGTTTCTCTCATATTCGTAATACTTTCGAACTACGTCAGCAGGAAGTTTGCTGAAACCAGCTTGTGGTAAGAGGAGGAGAAAGTGATGAGTAATAAAAATGCAATAAAAAAGCTTAAACCCAAAAAGAGCCTTGATAAATTTACGTTCTTTGACGTTTTCGTTTATACTATGATGGCTCTCGCCCCTTTCATATCTCTTTATCCCATCTGGTACGTTCTCTGTATCTCCCTGAGTTCAACAGCGGCAATCAACAGCGGTACCGTTTCCTTCTGGCCTAAAGAAATCAATATTGATGCATATATTCAGATTCTTAAAACACCCAGAATCCCCAGAGCATATGCAAACTCAATTCTCTATACCGGTGTTGGTACTATCTGCTGTCTTGCAATGACAACAATTTACGCATATCCTCTTTCAAGAAAGAATTTTATATTCAGAAAGCCCCTTATGATTATGGTAACAATCACCATGTTCTTCGGAGGCGGTATGATTCCTACCTTCCTGCTCGTTCAGGCAGTAGGTCTTATCGACTCAATGTGGAGTCTTGTTATTCCTAATCTTATCTGGTCTTTCGACCTTATCATTGTTAAGAACTTCTTCGAAGGAGTTCCCGGTGAAATTTATGAGGCTGCAATTGTGGACGGCGCATCTGAGTTCAGAATTTTCGCTCAGATTTATGTTCCCCTTGCAAAGCCTGCTATTGCATCTGTTGCACTCTTCTTTGCAATGGGTCAGTGGAACAGTTACCTTATTCCTTCAATCTATCTTAACACAGCTGAGAAGCTCCCCCTCCAGGTTATCCTGAAGGATATGCTTATCAACATGACTTCTCAGAACCCCAACTCTCTGGAAGAGTCAAGATTTACTCCGGAAGCACTGAAGAATGCAACCGTATTCATTTCAATCGCTCCCTTTATGATTGTATATCCTTTCCTCCAGAAGTACTTTGTTAAGGGTCTTACCGTAGGTGCGGTAAAGGGATAAGAATAATCTTAAAATTAAAGGAACCGAATCATTTCGGTTCCTTTTTTGTATAGTGAAAACCGTTCTGTCGAAATTTGACGAACGGTTTTTCTTTACAAAATGGAAATAATTGGGTATAATATAAACAAAGATTACGAAAGACGGTGTTTCAATGGCGGCAATATTTCCGGTTGAAATAAACGATAAACCCAGACTTGTTTATCTTCCCACTGAAAAAATTATTCCCTGCTTTTCTCAGCCGAGAAAAAGCTTCGATGAGGCAAAACTTTATGAGCTTGCGGCATCAATAAAGGAAAACGGAATTCTTCAGCCTATAACCGTGAGAAAAAAGGATGGAGAAAAATATGAAATAGTGGCGGGAGAAAGGCGTTTTCGTGCCGCACGTCTTGTTGGGCTTTCAAGAGTTCCCTGCATAATAAGAAGCTATACAGACGAGCAGGCATTTGTTTTATCCGTAATTGAAAACATTCAGAGAAATAATCTTACCTTTTTTGAGGAAGCTATGAGCTTTGAAAAGCTGATAAGAGATTACGGTTACACTCAGGAGGAGGTTGCGGCAAAGGTTGGGAAAACCCAGTCAGCAGTTGCAAATAAGCTCAGACTGTTAAAGCTTGATGAAAACCTGAGAAGTATTATATCGGAAAACGGTCTGACCGAGCGTCATGCAAGGTGTCTTCTTCGCCTTAACGGTACTGAGCTGCGTGAAAAAGCCGTAAAGGAAATAATCTCGGGCAGTCTTAATGTGGCACAGACCGAGGCACTTATACTTTCATATTCCGAAGAGCATAAAAAGGAAGAAAAGAAAAGCGGAAAAAGCCGACGTTGTGTAAAGCTTTTTAAAGATATGCGAATATTTTCAAGCACAATCAACCAAACTATAAATATGATAAGAAAAACCGGATTGCCGGTTACCGCAGATAAAAAAGAAACGGATAGCTTCATTGAATATACTATCCGTGTGGAAAAATCAGGCTCCGATATATAAATTAGTTTATATATACCAACAAATCGGATACTGCAAAGAATCTGATTTGTACCCCCATTCTCCATTTTATAAAAGCATCCCCCGGGACCCCTTACCCGGGGGATTCTTTTTTTAGGTAATAGGGAAGCGGGAATAAGTGGGGAGACTTATTGCCTGATAGCTTCTGCGAAATCCTTATAAAGATAAAGAGAACCGCAAACTACCGTGATGCCGCTTCTTTCTCTTAATGCTGCTTCAAGCTCTCTTATTTCAGCCTTAATTCCAAGAGAAGCAGCCGCTTTAAGAAGCTCTTCGGGCAATGCCGCCCTCTCATTATCCTTAAAGGGCACAAAGGTGAAGACGGAATCTTTTCTGCTCAGTATTTCAAGCATTCCTTTATATTCCTTATCCTTCATTGTTCCCATAATAAAGTTTAACCTTTCCTTCGGAAAATATCTGTCAAGACCACTTCTCAAGGCTGTTGCTCCGGCGATGTTATGCGCTCCGTCAAAGTACAGATTTTCTCCGCATTTTTCAAACCTTGCGGGATGCTTTGCATTCTGAAGACCTTCAGCTATATGTCTGTCTGATATTCCGAACAGCCTTGCAATTTCAACAGCAACAGATGCATTCTCCGTCTGTGCAATACCACCCAGAGAAAGTGTGACTTCATCATTGCCAAGACGGATTTTTTCATATATTTCTTCAAAGCCCGCCGATTTAAGGGGAGCTGCAGAAATAAATTCCGCTCTGCATTCTTCCGCTTTTTTTCTTAAAATTACTTCGGCTTCCTTCGGTTGCACGGCAGAAATAACCTTGCAGCCTTTTTTTATAATTGCCGATTTTTTACGGGCAATTTCGCTGACCGATGCTCCGAGAAATGCAGTATGATCGCAGGAAATGGGAGTTATTACTGCCGCAAGAGGAGACGGGATTACGTTTGTGGCGTCGCCTTCTCCCCCCATGCCCACCTCAATGATAACCGTGTCGGGCTTCTTTTTCTTAAAATAAAGAAAGGCGGCAGAAACGAGAATTTCAAACTGTGAAGGGTGCCTTCCGCATATTTTTTCAACTCTTTTTGCCGCAGGCTCAATTTCCTTAAAAAGTCCGAAAAGCTCCTCTTTTGAAATTTGCTTTCCGTTATAAAGCAAAGAATCCGAAGGCGTAATAAGATGAGGAGAGTTGAAACGGCAGACGGAAAGCCCCGAGCTTCGTAAAATTGCATCGGTAAATGCAGAAACAGAGCCTTTTCCGTTAGTTCCCGTAATATGAATGTATTTATTTGAAAGCTGGGGATTTCCAAGCTCGTCAAGAAGGAGAGAAATAACGTCTGTTTTAAGACGGATTTCCTTCTGACGGGTGGAAGCAAATTCTGAAAGCTTCATATTAATTCCTTATAAACCTTAAAAGTATTGGCATAAAACGTGCCGAAAAACCCAGAATAACAAGCTGAAGTCCCATAGTGAATGCAACGGCGGGGAGTCTTAATAATACAGCCGCAGAAAAATCAGAAGGTGCATATCCCACGCTCATAAGAACGGGAGTTTTAACAAGCAGATTTACTGCAAACTGTATTGCCGTGCAGATTATAAGCCGTATAAAATATCCTTTTTTCAGCTCATCGGCACTTCTTTTAAAAAGAATACCGAAAATAAATCCGTAGGCGAATTCAATAAGGGTAAGCTGCCATAAAAATGCACCGGTAGGATTGAAAAAATAGGAAAGAATGTCTGCCGATGCGCCAATCACTCCGCCTGCAACGGCACCGTAGCTTACCGCACCGATAAATACGGGAATGAAGCCGAGGGATATTTTTGAAATATTTCCGAATCTTAAAAATCCCGAAATATACCCCAGCACCACCGTAAGGGCGATAAGCATGGAAATTTTGAGCCAGTCCTTAAGTTTTAGTTTTCCGAACATAAAAAAACCTCCTTAAATCCGGAATCTCGCCGTATTGAAGGAGATTTTATACCTTTAATACACAGCGGGATGCAGGTTGACTACCGCAACATTCTGTATGACGGATGGCTTCGGTCACACATAGTTTTCGTTCACGGAACAACTCCCCGTTTCCGCGACACTTAACGCAGTCAGCCTTACTCTGTTTAAATTAATTTATATTTTTTTCTGCCTTTGTCTTACTATTTCAAAGGCAAGAACGCCCGTAGCAACCGATGCGTTGAGAGAATTGATTTCTCCCATAACCGGTATTTTTAAAATAACGTCGCAGGATTCACGGACGAGGCGGTTCATTCCGAAGCCTTCGCTTCCAACGACTATTGCCGCAGGTCCCGTTAAATCCTTGTCGTAATAATAAGCTTCGCCGTTAGCCTCAAGACCGTAAACCCAGATGTTTTGCTTTTTAAGGTCTTCGATGGTTGCGTGAAGATTGTTTACTCTTGCAATTTTAGTAACGCTTACCGCACCTGCCGAAGCCTTTGCAACGGTTGCAGAAACGGTGGCATTTCTTCTTTTGGGGATTATTACTCCGTGAGCACCGCATACGTTTGCGGTTCTTATGATTGCGCCCAGATTGTGAGGATCGGTAATCTCGTCTGCTATGAAAATGAAGGGATCCTCCCCCTTTTCCTTTGCATAGTCGAGAATATCTTTAACCGAAACATAGGTTGCCTGGGGAATCATTGCGGCAATGCCCTGATGCTTGGTGGTCTGGCAAAGCTCGTCCAGCTTCTGCCTTGTGCAGTAGGAAATAATAATTCTTCTTTCGCCTGCCTTTGCAAGAAGGGATTTTAAAGAAGGATCGGAAATTTCCTTATTCACATATATTTTATCTATATCGCTGTCGGATTTTAAAAGCTCTCCGACGGGATTTCTTCCGTAAATAATATCCATGGTAAGTTCCTTTCAGCTGAATTGTAAATATATTTTACACACTTATCCTGATTATGTCAACCCGAAATATGCAGGATTTTCATAAAAAATAAAATTTTTGTTTACAATATATAATTTTTATGCTAAAATACATATTATAAAATACCAAAGGACTGTGAGTAAATGAGAGTAATCTCCGGAATGCGCAGAGGCTCGGTGCTTTTTTGCCCTGAAATCGAAGGCTTAAGACCCACCACCGACCGCGTAAAGGAAAATATCTTTAATCTTATTCAGAATGAAATAACCGGAAAAACCGTGCTTGATTTATTTGCAGGAAGCGGTGCGATGGGAATCGAAGCCCTCTCGAGAGGTGCAAAGTCCTGCGTTTTCTGTGATACGGGTAAGGAAGCCGCAGCAGCAGTTAAGAAAAACCTTGCAAAAACAGGCTTTTCGGATAAGGCAACGGTTAAGGAAACCGATGCGGAATCTTATCTTTCGACTGCCGGCGTTAAATTCTCTCTTGTTTTTCTTGATCCGCCTTATCACAGCGGTCTCGAAAAAAAGGCACTTGATATTCTCATAAGCAGAAAGCTTCTTTCCGAGGGTGCAATTATAATATATGAATCCGACGGCGACGAAGAGCTGAAGGTTTTCGAAGGAATCAACGTAAGAACCGTAAGAAGCTACGGAAGAGTGAAGGTAACAGTTGCAGTTTACGGAGCATAGCAGGTGAAAAAATGAAAATAGCAGTATATCCCGGAAGCTTCGATCCGATTACCAACGGGCATCTGGATATTATTGAAAGAGCAGCGGCAATATTTGATAAGGTTATCGTTGCAATACTTAAAAACAGTAATAAAAAGCCTCTGTTTTCGGTTTCCGAAAGGGAGGAATTTATAAAAAGAGCAACCGCTCATCTTGATAACGTAGAAACGGGAAGCTTCGACGGAATGCTTGTTGACTACGTTAAAAGAAATGATTCAAGGGTTATAGTCAAGGGTCTCCGGGCGGTATCGGATTTTGAATATGAGTTTCAGATGGCGCTGGCAAATAAAAAAATTGATCCCTCCATTGAAACCCTGTTTATGATGACCGATGCTCAGTATTCCTATTTAAGCTCCAGCATAGTTAAAGAAATGGCATCGCTGGGAGCAGAACTGGTGGGGCTTGTCCCCCCGTGCATTATGCCGGATATAATCAAAAAATTTGAAAAATCAAAAGACGGAGAGTGAGAAAAATGAAATTCAAAGAGCTTATCGACAATCTCGAGGAATTGGTTGAAGATGCATCAAAATTGCCCCTTTCCAATAAGTGTATGATTGATAAGGAAGAGCTTTTCGAGGTTATCAAGCAGATCAGACTTGCTTATCCCGAAGATCTCAAGCAGGCTGAATATGTTAAAAAGGAAAGAGACAGAATTCTTCAGGATGCGCAGAAGGAAGCTGAAATCATTAAGGAAGAAGCAAAGAATAAGGTTGCAAAGCTCGTTAATGAGTCTGAAATAGTTCGTGTTGCCAATGAAAAAGCAACCGAAATTTTAAACGAGGCTAAGAATAATGCCAATGCAATCATTACTCAGGGCGAGGAAACTGCAAAGGCAAATGCAGAAGAGCATGAAAGAGAGCTTGCCGCATATCAGGAAGAGGTTATGACCTATATTGCAAATGTTCTTCACCGTGCGGAAACCGCTTCCGAAAATGCAGTTTCAACCGTTGCAAAGGCTATCAACGATATGAACGGTCAGTATGATGCATTAAGAGCAGTTTATGATGCACTTGCAAAAAACAGAATGGCAATCGTAAGAAAATAGCATATTGCTGCCGAAAGGCAGGCTGAAAGCGTCTTGCAGAGAATGCAGGGCGCTTTTTTTATGTTAAGCCCTCCTGCAAATGAAAAGGATTGCATCATAACCGAAAGTCCGGAAAAGGAAAGAACAAAGGTTATAAGGGGAAGCTTCAGCTTAAGAGAAACCGGGGCTGAAGAAAGAAGCTTTATTCCCGATGTGATTTCGAAAATTCCGCAGAAGATTCCGTCAAAAAGCGGATTTTCAAAAACTGCGGCGGGAATGACTGTTTTAAGCACTTCAAGAAATGCGGAAAAAAATAGGATTATTCCCGTAACATTTAAAATTCCCCGTGCAGCATCGGCGAGGGCATCGGGAAGGGCTGTAAAGATTCCGCATCCGTTACGGGGAAGAGGGCGAGCTTTTTTTTCTGTGCGGATATTACGGAGCATAAGTGCTGCTGTGAGTGAGGCGGAAATATGGCTTATATATATTATGAAGCCGTATAATGCGCTTCTTAAGAAGCCTGCACCCACCACGGAAACGGCAAAGGCGGGCCCTGCGTTGTTTGTGAAGCAAAGAAGCTTTAAGGCTTCCTTTTCTGAAATCCGCTTTTGTCTTAAAAGGTCGCAAACGGTTTTTGCTCCCGTGGGGTAGCCGCAGATAAGTCCCCATAAAACGCTCCATACTCCCGCAGTAGAAATATTGAAAAGCCTTGCAACGAATCGGAAAACAGGGTTATCCTCGTTTAAATCTCCCGAAAGCACGGCGAGTCTGGATGCCGCCATAAATGGGAAAAGAGAGGGGATTACCGAGAAAGCGCACATTGAAAGTGCCTCCCTTGCAGCAGAAGAAACCCTTCCCGGGAATATAAGGAAAAGTATTGCAGGTATTAAAGACATAATTGCCCCCCTTTTGTGGTGAAGTAATAGGTAATAGGGAATAGTGAATAGTGAAGA
>JAZQFU010000088.1:0-3473 GCA_045539675.1 Clostridia bacterium
TTTTAAATTTATTTTGTTTAAATGAGAGGAAGACTTATTGTGGAGTATAAACTGTTGCAAATTGAAGCATATATTATGTATATTGTTTTAGCTGTTGTAATCATGAAATTTAATTACGGCGAATCTGATAATACGCAAAAAAGCATATTTTCAATATCATTTCTGTCTATGCTTGCAACTATATTTGATATTTTGTGTATTTTGAATTACGGTAATTATATTACACACCTTTTAGTTGTTTTCAAGTATACAGTTTTAAGTTTTTCCGGTTTACTCTGGTTTAAATACTGTATTAAAGAATTCAATATCAATTCAAAATTCTTAAATATCTTAGCATACTTACCGATGATTTTTACATTAACGGCATCCGTTATTTCTGTGAAGACAGGGTGGTTATATTCAATTGATGAAAATAACAACATTGCCGGAGGCAGCGGTTTTTACTGCTTGCTGATTAATTATATCTATGTGCTTACAGGTATATTGTGCGGAGTTTATGCTTTAAAGAAAGCTGCGAGTATCAGGAAAGGAAAAGAAGCTCTTATAATATCGCTTTGTGCAACACCCGTTTTATTAAGCGGCATACAAATCGTTTTTTATCCCGAAGGACTGAATGTAGTTACATATTCTATTCTTATTTCGCTTTTTATACTGTATGGAATTCAGCAAAAAAAGAAAACGGTAACAGATAATCTTACCGAGCTTCCTAACCGTTACGGTATGGAGGATGAGATTGCTGAGCAGCTGAGACAATACAAAAAAGACAAAGATGATTCATTTTATGTAATAGTTTGCGATCTGGATAATTTCAAAAAAATAAATGATTCCTGGGGCCATGCTGAAGGAGACCGTGCACTTATTCTCATTGCCGATGCGCTTGAGAAGATAGCTTTGAAATATGATTCTGAGGTTTTTCGTATTGGTGGCGATGAATTTGTTATTATTACAAATACTTCTGAAAGTGGGCTGGCAGATATTGTTTGTTCAGAAACAAAAGATGCCCTGGATGAAATTGATTTTCGCGAGGATTTTGATATATGTATGAGTATGGGTGTTGCATTGTACGATGGAAAAACGCCTATAGATGAACTGATTAAAGGTGCTGATAAAAAACTGTATCAGGCAAAAAAGAATAAAAAGAATAATAATGTATAAAACGTGTTACCGGCAGAATGATATTGTATATTAACGGACAAAAATTCATTTTTGTCCGTTGAAAAAATTTGAAATCGGTAATATAATAGCCCTGACAAAAGAAAGGACTAATACTATGAATAACGATTCAAATAATGATTTTTTCCCTAAACTGAATGAACAGGAATTCGAAAGAATTCGTGTTCATTCCGAAGGATTCGGAAAGCTGATTTCATATTATCGTTGCGCATTGATGGAAATAGAAACCAAATTTCATGTGCTTAACGAAGAGTTTTCTTTGAGACTTGACCGTAATCCTATAAACGGAATGAAAAGCAGAATTAAAAAAGTGATAAGCATAAAGGAAAAGCTGGAAAGATTCTCCTTTCCGCTGACTCTGGAATCAATAGAAGAGAATCTTAATGATATAGCCGGAATACGTGTTATATGTTCATTTTCCGACGATGTATATATGCTTGCGGATGCGCTTTTGAAACAGGATGACATAAACTTGATTCAGATGAAGGATTATATAAAAAATCCGAAGCCCAACGGTTATCGCAGTCTTCATCTGATTGTGAGTGTACCTATATTTCTTGCCCATGAAAAGAAATATATGAAGGTTGAAATACAATTGCGGACTATTGCAATGGACTTCTGGGCAAGCCTTGAACATCAGCTCCGATATAAAAAAGATATTAGTTTTACTGATGAAATGATAAAAGAGCTTTATGAATGTGCTGAGTTAAGTGCTGTACTTGATAAAAAAATGGATAAGCTTAAGGCTGAAATTGAAGAGAAGTGATAAAATGAAAAAAACTGTATCTGAAATTCTCACAGAAGCAACTGTAAGAAGAGCGGTTATGTCTATGGATGATAATCCCGGAAGAAATCTCAGAAACCTTATAGAGACGGGAAAAAAATTCTGTAAAGGCAGTTATCAGAAACATTTTTTGTCACGGCTTTATGATAAACTCAGCGATGAAAATGACAAGTGTTATATTCAGCTCGAAGAAATAATAAAGAATTCTTCTGCGGAGCATCTTGTTACCCTTGGTATGAATATAGGCTACAGGAGTTTATCTGCCGGAGCGGAAATAATCAGAAATATTGAAAAAAAGGAAGGCTTTAATATTCCGTGGAACATTTCACTGGAATTTTCCGGAAAAGAATACCGTGATAACCCGGAGAAATACAACAGTATAATAGGGGAAGGAGCAGCTCTTGGTATATATACATACTCGGTGTTTCCTACCGATAGTCCTGCAGAGCTTCTCCGACTTGCGGAAACTAATACTGATATCACTCTTCTTTTGTTTCTTGCACCTGAAGAAATTGATTTTGAGTTTATCAGAAAATGTCACAATATAAATAATATTGTTTGCATTCTTAAGGTTAATCAAAATACGGAAAAGAAAGCCCGGATTCTAGCCGAAAAAGGAATTGTGTATTCCTGCTACCATAAATATACTGAATCTGAAGCTGAAAACAAAAATTATAAGCTTATACTTGAGAAAACCGGGGGATTCAATCCATTTTTTACAGTTTTTATTCCCGATGAAAGCTGTTCAGTCAATACCATCAGAAATGTATATGAGGATATAAAAACAATCCGCGAAAACAAATGGTATCCTACTCTTCCTTTTGAATGGATATACGATAATATGGTTATTGATGAAATAATTTCCGAAGAAGCTTGCAGTGCTAATTTTGATATTAACGGTAATATTCATTGTTTTTTCAACAATAAAACAAGTCATCCCGTAAATATTTATAACAGCAACCTGAAAGAGGCTTTCAAAATCAGCTTTCCAAAGCAATAATCTTTTTTATTACAGAATCAAGACGTGTAGAGAATTCTGATATATTCATATCGGGCTTACTGATATATTCCGCAATGATTTCGGTGTTTGCGGTTGCTATGTATTCTGCTGTGAAATCATCTGCTATGCATTCATTTTCAGAAGTGTATATTTTAACAAGAATTAGCATAAAATCCTTTAAATGGGACTTGAATGAATTCTGACCGTTATATTCCATTACTTTGGAGTAAAACTTTCTTTCGGAATATATGTATTCGCAGAATGCAAACAGAAATTCCGAAGCGGATTCTTTATGACCTGCATATTGAAGTATTTCGGCATCGAAGGTGCGGTTAACAAGATCATACTTATCTTTAAAATGATCATAAAATGTTTTACGATTGATTCCGCATTTGCGGCATATCCCGTCAACTGTTATCTTTTTAAAATTCAGTGTATTCAAAAGTAATTTCAAGGTATCGGATATCATACTTTTTGTAATGGTAACGTCAGACATAAAAGAAGCCTCCTCAATAT
>JAZQFU010000089.1:0-3649 GCA_045539675.1 Clostridia bacterium
TCTTCCCATGCTTTCTCTTAAAGGTGCAGAAAGAGTAAAAATAATTCCTCTGAATCCTCCGCTGAAAAGGAAAATCGGACTTACCTATAAAAAATATACAGATAAGAATTCTGCATTGGGGAAATTTATAAAATTTGTGGAAGAAAGGAGGGCGTCTTGTTTTGAAGAGTAAACTGGAGCTTTATGAAGAATGGCTCGGAGCGGCAAATAAAAAATATGCGCCTCCATTCAGAAAAGGCGGTTCTGTTCATAAGGATTGTGTGGATAAACGCCTGTGTCTTCCTGTTGAGTCAATTCCGGAAATGAGCCTTTATGATTATCTTAAGATATATTTTACCCTTGGTTATTCAGGCTCGGGTCTTACAACTTTAAATTATATGCTTCAATTCAAAATGAGGGAGGCTTCCGGGAAAACCTGGAGATATTCGCTTTTACTTGCAGATAAACTGGCAGTAAGTTTCCATCTCGGAAAAGAAGCTTCATTAAGCTTTTTTCAGGAGGTTGCTATCGGAGAGGGAATAGGAACTGCTGAATATTCCGAGGTTTGTACCGTTTTGAAAAAACAGGGAGCAAAAGCAGGTCTTGATGAAAAAGAGATGGCATGTGTGTTTGTAACTCTTGCAGCTTCAGCGATAAAAAAAGACGGTAAGGGCTTTAACGATGCTCTGGCCGGAATTGTATATAATAGAATACTTGAAAAGCTTGAATGCGACGATGAGGCTTGCATACGGCTTCGGGGGTATGCTTCGGGATTTGCTGAAAGAATTATTGCAGTAGCAGAGCGGGAGGAAATAAAGAATTCTTTGTTTGAGGAAGCGCTGTTAAGATTAAGAAGAATAGCGACACGATGGGATAATAGAGAGGAGCCTGAGTGTTCCGGAAGCATAGTTGACGATCTTACCGTTGCTTTTGAAAATGCCCTTGCGGCAGATGAATACGGAAGCTTTCCCGTTGGTAATATAAGGGAGTATGATGGGGAAGAAGCGGAATTTCTTTCAGTTGTTGAACCGTTTTTAAGTATTGCGAGTGCCCATACCCTTGCAAGGGTTTTTGACGGAAAGGATGCATATGTGAAGGAGCTTATGGCAAAAGGTCTTCTTTCCGCTTACAGAAAGAATAATACTGATTTTATTGAAATCCGTAAGATCGGCAGACGAGTAAAATGCAACGGGGAAGCTTTTTCCAAGGTGTGGCAGAATGAAGAAAAAAGGAATATGCTTAAAATGCTTTTTGACGGAATTATTGCTACTCTTGATTATACCCTGAGGAATATCAGGGAAGGGAAAGCGGAATTTGTTGATTTTTGCATACCCGATGAGCTGAACGGCATTATATTTGCCGCAATGAAAGATAATCTGACGAAGGAAGAGAAAACAACCGTCGATAAGCTGATGACAGTTTATTTTATTTGTAATCTTTCGGGTATGTATCTCCGGAGAATAGTAAAACCGGAGGAAAAAATCAGATACTGCAATGCTCTTTGCGAAATGATTTTTTATGGGAGAGAGTCTGCGGCATCGGTGTATAAAGCTGTTTGTTCAAGGAATAGGGCGGTGTTCGCTGAAGAACCCGGTGATGTCTGTGAAGCAATATTAAACTGGAAGCTTACTGAGGCGGAAGCCTCTTATGAGCTTGCTGTGAATGGTAAGGCTGAAGAATACATAAGCAGAGTGATAATTGCATCAAGGTATGTCATAAGCAAAACAGAGCGGGAAACTGAGATTAATAAAAGAGCAAATGCTGTTTATATACGGGGACTTATTCTTGAAGCTGAAAGAAATAATAATCTCCCCGAAGAAATATATTATCTTGATTATGCGGAACCGGTGATGAAGGCATTTTCCTCTGCAGGGGAAGACAAAGAGCTTGACCGCAGAATTTCAGCACTTTTCCCGGAAGGAAGAGAAATAAAATCTGAATGTGTTACGGATATAAAGCTTCATACAAAGCTTACCGGAAGAAAGCCTGCTGAAAGAATAATGACGGGCAAAGCAAAAATATATAAGCCCGAAGCATTTTTTGCTCCCTTTTATCTGGGGGAAATTGATTCTGAGGCTGCTGCAAGAAAAAACTTCGGAGCAAGGGAGATTGAAAAACCGGTGCTTTCAACTCTTATGACGGCGCAGAGGATTGTGTTGAGTGCGCCTCAGATTGCAGATACCGCAATGAGAGAGCTTGCACACTTTCCTGAATTTCTTATGCTTTTAAGGAACGGGTTTATTTCGGTTTCACTTTTCGGCAATATTCCGGATTTGAAAACTTATTGCAAAAACAGGCTCGCAGATAAGGAATTCAGATTTTCATCCATGGAGTTTCTGAATTTTACGAAAAGTGAGGAAATGAATAAGGTCATCGGAGACTATCGGGAAATTATAATAGAATCTCTTAAAAAAGGAAAAATTCCCACAGAGGTGGATTTTATTGAAAACGGAATAAGACTGGAAAAATACGAAGAGATCGCTTCATTTGTTGAACAGATTCTTCTTATCGACGAGAATGTAACGGCATTTCACAGATGCTATTATTTTCAGCACCATGGCAAGAATGCCGAAAAGCTCCTGAAGGAATGGCTTGCGTATGATTATGATTCAAAGAAAGCTCAGATTCCGGAGCAATATTTTTTCCACAGGGTTATTGACCGCACTCTGGAGAAGCTTGTCAGAGAAGAAAAAGTAAAAAGCTACGACAGAAGCAATTATATCAAGCTGCTCAATAAGATTTCCGGATTTGAAGATAGTGAATGGTGTTTTGCAACAGGAGAGGAGAAGCGAAAATTCGAATGCCTTCTCGATGAAAGAGGAAGCGAAATTGCCGCACCTATGTATGATATCTTAAGCAGTAACTATAATATAGCTCTTTCAAGCTGTATTACTCCGTTTTCCAGATGCTCCTTCGCAAATCCCTTCGAGATTCCTACACTCGGTGCAGGAGTAAAATCAATACACGGAAGGAATTATAAGAAAAAAGAGCTCGGTGATTTTATTTCGTACAGCGTAAGCGGAGGTACTGTTGATATAAGTGCTGTTGTAAGCTATATATATTCAATGAAAAGAATTATCGAAGAAAGCACAAGTATGGATGAGGTTATAAGAAAACTCAATAATTCGGAAGAAACGGGAAAATATGCGGGATATGACGACGTTGATGGTACTCTGACTCTTGCAGAGGCTTCCGTGCGTGCAACAGACGGAACAGAAATGAAAATAAAATCATATGAAGACAAAGATGCGGATGAGGAGAGAAAGAATCTTTTTACGGAGGAAGAATAATGGACTGTTATAAGGAAATTGAAAACTATTTTGAGTTGATGAAAGAACGCCCCGAGCTTTTTTGCTTCTCCGAAAAATATCCGATTGTGACCGATAAAAAAATACTGTGCGATTACATAAAGGAAACCGGGAAAAAACTCGGAGTGATTTATGGCTACGGCTCACCCTTTTATATGCTTGTTGCGGATCTTATTGAGGGAAGCAACGGATTTTATACATATACCCGGATTATTTATCCCAATAAAAGCAACGGCTCGGTAATTATTCCCATTGCATTTTCGGAAAAAGAAGAGAAACTTTTCGGATTTATAGATATTTACCGTCATCCCATAAGAGGGAAGACGGGCCCCGAATTTCCCAGAGGCTTTGCAAATAAGGGG
>JAZQFU010000090.1:0-2718 GCA_045539675.1 Clostridia bacterium
CTCAACTGCTTTAAGTCTTTCGGACTTGCAGATATCTTCTGCTTCATAGGAATAGAAATACCAGTTAAGCTTATCGGGCTTTGCGGATATATCAACTTTTTCGGCAGCTAATCCGCCAACAGGTATCATACCAAGCAATAAAAGTGAACTAATTATTAAACTCAATATTCTTTTTATCATTTTGCGCCTCCTGTCCCGATTTCGATTCCATTATCGTAAAGAATCCTCTCTGCGCCGTTTTCCTCAACAATAGCATATCCTTTAAATACCACGGAATCGCTCTTTATATTATCAACAGAATTCAATCTTATTCCGAATGCTCCGTCCTCCCGTAATTCACCGCGGCTTACAAATTTCACGCTTCCGTCTTCGTATTCGGCAGCAATACCGATTTCCTTTACGGTTCTCTCCTCGCCCATTTCAAAATCCGCAAATACAACAAGCAGATTTTCTTCGGTATCAATATAGTACTTATCAAGCATATTTACCGTTACGGGTCTCTGCGACACCGGAATAAGATCATCAGACGCATTCGGATTTTCGGAATTCATTGCAAGAATGTTGAATTCAGGATAATAAATGGTCGAAATACTCGTAAGCTTCGGCAAAGCTCTCACGGGAACAAAGAATTTCCCGTTCTCCTTGAATGTTTCACCTTCACAATAGAAAATACCGTCCCGCTTATATGGGGCATAGCTTTCTATGTATCTGCTGTCTTTGGTGAACTTCATATAGTAATCCCCGTTCAGCACCTTCTGATATGTCGAAGAAGTTGAATACGCATAGCCCGTAGCATTTGCATATACATCGGAATTAACATAAGGGATTCCGTTTTTCACCTTTACATTGATATGAGATGTATTTTTATCGTAAATAACTATCGGAGATGAAGGGGCATCGGAACGGTTTGCTGTAAATGAAAAATCCTTCGTGGTGTAATCTTCACTGATTTTCTCCAGCGTATATTTTCCGCCTGTTGCCTTGAAGCTGATTACCCCGGAGGTATCTGCAGTACTTTTAACTGCAACTTCGTTACCGTTTTCATCACAAACCTTCCAGGTTCCTTCTTCAAGTCCGTCTATCTGCCATATAAAATTCTTTTCACCTGTCACGCTGAAGGTAAGCTTTTCATTGTTTTTTTCGTCTTCGGTGGAAAGAAAAATTGCCCGGTCTCTTATCTTTACTCCCACATATCCGTCAGCCTCAAGCTTTTCAACCGCAAGAGGAGTTCTGTTCTTTGCGGCAGGCACCAGAACATTAAGAAAATATTCGGTTTCTTCAGGCTGGGAGTAAGATATTTCCGTTCTCCATTTTCCGCTTTCGGCATAAAGAGTATCCGGTTTATAATTCTTTGTTCCCACAAGAAATTCTTTTCCGCTTCCGCCAACGAATTCTACCGTCCGCTTATCCGTTTCAGGAAGGAGGATTGTGTTGGCAAGCTGACCGCCGTTTGCACTTCCGTATGCCTTGATTATCACATTATCCCCACTTAAGGTCGGCTGACTTTCCGAATGAAGAAGCCATGTGTTTTCAACTGGTTCCCCTTCTCCGTTTTCAACCTGAACCTTATCAAGAACAATAAGGCATCCCGGGAATGAGGAATAGAAAAGATTATTGAACATAAAGGTTCTTGTATATTTCTTAAGCTTACTGTTTGCAGTGGTATACGCAAGAGTAAGATCGCCCTTAAGATATGTATATTCAGGCTTGTTCATATCCTCGCCCCAGTCATATCCGAGAACCTTACTAAAATCATTTGAAGAATCTTTTACCTCTTCAAGAGTGTTGAAGGCTTTCTGATTTGCAGGCCACTGACCTCCCATAGAAGGATAATTGCCTAAATAAGAGGTAGTTGAAGCATTGCTTTCCGGATCATATATAAGCATACAGTTGTGCGCAATTGTCTGCTTATGATATGCATTACAGTGAGCGGAATTGAAGCTGTAATACGAGCCTGTATCCATAGCGAGAGCACCCTTGTAAAAAATCTCAAACTCACCCGAATCAAGGTGTCTGTGACAACCGGTGAATTTCTGAGGCACCTTCATCGTAACAGTCATATCCGAAGATTTGTAGCCTTCCTGCCAGCCGGTTTTGGCAGTCATCACACCGTTTATCATTCCCGACCAGTTTGACAGAGGAAGATGCGTATAATCCCTTACGCCTATTGAAGGATCATCAAGAATCATAAAATCAACCTTGCTGACATTGGAAGAAACGGTTTTTCCTGATGTATTTGCTCTGAAAAGCTCCTGCCGTAAAAGCGGATCTCTGTATAAACTTGCGGCATACAATGCAGCAACTGCACTGCCGTAATAGGTTCCGGGAGTTGCACTGTCGTCTCCGTCGTTCATAAAGCTTCCGTCGGGGCGTCTTGAATATATAAGCTGATACGCTATTCCCCTTTGCTTTTCACTTAAAAGCTCACCATAACCTATAGTATTGAGAATCCACTTGAATCTGAGTTCATTTTTGAATCTTAAAAACACCCCGTAATAATATCCCTGATTTGCCATACTGTCTTCATAAAGGTAATTGAGATATGGAATATATTCATTATATATTCTGTTGCCGACCTGATTATATGCATCGGGATATTCATCAAATACGGCTATAGAAAACATAAAGGAAGTACACATAGGATTTGCTTCTATGGCGTGACCGTTTCTGTATGCTTTTTCAGAATCAGCAGGCCATCTTACCTCGTGATTTGAAAGA
>JAZQFU010000091.1:0-10707 GCA_045539675.1 Clostridia bacterium
GTGAACGATATGATGAAATACTCAAGAATAAGAGACCTCAGAGAAGATAACGATAAAACACAAAAAGAGATCGCTCAAATTCTCAATATGCAGCTGACGGTATATCGCAGATACGAAAGCGGAGAGCGTGAAATTCCGTTATGGGCAGCAATCAAGCTTGCTGATTATTATAATGTTACCCTGGACTATCTTGTTGGAAGAATCCAATAATACTTTCATAAGCAAATTCCCCTTGCCATTTCGTTGGGCAAGGGGAATTTTAAAAGCTAATTTTTTTCATTTTTCTCCTGCTGCTGTTATTTCTTTCATTTCGCTTTCTACAAGCTCTTTACTTTGAGATTGCAACAGACGATGATAATATTGTGATACTATATTTCTCTGCAAGTTTTTAACGCTCCAGGTTTGCTCTGCTGCTTCTTTCACATACCATTCTCTTGCAACAGGGTCATGAACTTGTACCAAAGTTCTTTAATGCGACCAGGAAAGCAGGGATAGAGATTTTCCACACGCTGAGTGGAAAATCTCCGGAAAGGTTTTATAAAATGAATAAAAGCTGTATAAATTAGTCTTTGTAAAACCTTTGCCCTCGCATACTCCGAAGAAAATCATAAAGGTGAGATTGAAAAGTCTTCAGCAAGTATATCAGTAAATGAAAACGGAAGGCTTTCGGTAACCGCAACAGAAGAAGGAAAGCTTTATGTTGCAACTTATAGCGATAAGATTATTTCCATGGTTGATATATATGATATAACAGCAGGCGTAACAGAAGATATATGCTCATTCGGTGAAAATCAATCGGCATTTATCTGGAATGATAAGCTTGAACCTATGTGCGGTAAATTTATATTGAATAATTAAAATGAGAGGTCTGTTCAGCATCTGAACAGACCTTTAATTAGTATTATAAGCTTATTTTTCCCTGAATTAAAGGCGCATTTGTTATATCGTAAATTTGTTTTTTCTCATATTTTACCCCTCGCAATTAAAAAAGCACACCCCGAAGGATGTGCCGAAAAAGTGTTTCCCCGGTTTCGCTACCACACTACACCGATAAAAATCCACATGGGAATAAAGAGAGAACACCTTTTGCCAAGGTAGTTTTCCCCATGCAAGCACATAATATCGGTATGAAATTGTAGTGTGGTATGCTGATATTCTATCATATTGCAGTAAAAATGTAAAGTTGAATTTTACCTTTATAACGGTATAACATAAAACTCTTGATAATCTTGGGGAATTATGATACAATATTCAAAATAATATATATAATATACAGTGAGGATGAGAAAAATGGGATTATATCAGGAGCTTAAAGACAGAGGGCTTATTGCTCAGATGACGCATGAGGAAGAGATAATAGATCTTCTCGATAATAAAAAGGTTACCTTTTATATAGGCTTTGACCCCACGGCAGATTCTCTTCATATCGGTCACTTCCTTCAGATGGTTGTTATGGCTCATATGCAGAGAGCGGGGCACAGACCTATCGCAATCATCGGCGGAGGAACCGCAATGGTTGGTGACCCCTCGGGAAGAAGCGATATGCGTCAGATGATGACCGTTGAAACCATTAACCACAATGCAAACTGCTTTAAATCACAGCTTTCAAAGCTTGTTGATTTCGGCGAAGGCAAGGCAATAATGGTTAACAACGCAGACTGGCTTTTGGATCTTAACTATATAGAATTTTTAAGAGAAATCGGAGTTCACTTCTCGGTAAACAAAATGCTTGCCGCTGAATGCTTCAAAACAAGAATGGAAAAGGGTCTTTCCTTCATCGAGTTCAACTATATGCTTATGCAGAGCTATGACTTCTTAAAGCTTAACAGAGAATATGACTGCGTGCTTGAGCTTGGCGGAGACGACCAGTGGTCAAATATCTTAGGCGGTATTTCCCTCATAAGAAAATGCGAAGGAAAGAGCGCATACGGAATGACCTTTACTCTTCTTACTACTTCCGAAGGTAAGAAAATGGGTAAAACCCAGAAGGGTGCTTTATGGCTTGACCCCAATAAGACAACACCCTACGAATTCTATCAGTATTTCAGAAATGTTGACGATAAAGACGTTATTAACTGTATGAAGCTTATTACCTTTATTCCCCTTGAGGAGATAAAGGAATACGAGGCTCTTGACGGAAGCGATATCAATAAAGCAAAAATGCGTCTTGCTTACGAAGTAACCAAGATGGTTCACGGCGAGGAGGAGGCTAAGAAGGCTGAATCCGCTGCACTCAGCCTTTTCGCAGGCGGTGCCGCTGCAGAGGTTCCCAATTTTGAGCTTTCCGCATCAGAGCTTGGTGACGGCTTGAATATTATGGAGCTTATGGTTATGGCAAAGCTTGCTCCTTCAAAGAGTGAAGCAAGAAGAAACATAACCCAGGGCGGAGTTTCAATAGACGGTGAAAAGGTTTCGGATATTAACTTAACCGTAACCGCCGCTTCCTTCAAAGACGGTTCACTTATGCTCAAGAGAGGCAAAAAGGCATTTATTAAGGTTATTCTTAAATAAAAAGGAGAAGCTTTTATGCTGTTAAAGGAAATTATGGAAATCCTCGATGCCGAAGCAGTTGTGAACTGTGACGGTGATATGGAAATAAAATCCGTCTGCTCCTGCGATCTTATGAGCGACGTTCTTGCCTTCGTTAAGGAGCAGTCAATGCTCCTTACGGGGCTTAATAACGTTCAGACCATCCGCACCGCAGAAATGATGGATATGCATGCCGTGGTGCTGGTTCGCGGCAAGACCCCTGAAAAAGAGGTTGTGGAGCTTGCAAAAGAGAAGGGTATTGCCCTTCTTAAAACCGGACTTACCATGTTTGTTGCCGCAGGAAGGCTTTACGGCGGTCTTAACAAATAAATCCGTATTATGAGGATGTGAAGCAATTGGATAAAAAAATAGTTCTTACATATGATGTGGACGGTAATAATTACAGCAGCGCCGGAGAAGCCTCCGGAAACGTTAAGAGGAAATTAAAGCAGCTGGGAGTCAATCCCGAAACCGTAAGACGTGCCGTGATTGCAATGTATGAAGGAGAAATCAATATGGTAATTCACGCCGACGGCGGAACTACCTATGTTGAAATTTCTGCAGAAAAAATATATATAGAGCTTAAGGATAACGGCCCCGGAATTTCAGACGTGGGAATGGCAATGAGAGAAGGCTATTCCACCGCCTCTGAGGAAGCAAGAAATTTAGGCTTCGGAGCCGGAATGGGTCTGCCCAACATAAAAAAATATGCCGACGAATTTGAAATCGAAACGGAAGTAGGAAAAGGGACTACCCTTAAAATAACGGTGTATTGCTGAGGTGAAGCAAATGTCTCTTACTGATATAAAAACCAACCATTCGGTTACTCTTAACAAAGATAAATGCAAGGGCTGTATAAATTGCATTAAAAGATGCCCTACCGAGGCAATAAGGGTTCGTAACGGTAAGGCAAAAATAATCAAGGAGCGATGCATAGACTGTGGCGAGTGCATACGAGTATGCCCTTACCACGCAAAAAAGGCGATTGTTTCGGACTATGATATGCTTTCGGAATTCAAATATAATATCGCTCTGCCCGCACCTTCTTTATATGCTCAGTTTCTTCAGCAGACAGATGTGAATATGATTCTCACCGCTTTGAAGAAAACAGGCTTTGATGCGATTTTTGAAGTTGCCAAGGCGGCTGATGCTGTAACCGAAGCAACTGTTAAGCTTATTTCGGAAGGAAAGCTTAAAACACCCGTAATAAGCTCTGCCTGTCCTGCAGTAACCAAGCTGATTCAGATAAGATTTCCCAATCTTATAGAAAATATAATACCCATTCACGCGCCTATGGAGGTTGCGGCAAGGCTTGCCCGCAAAAAGGCAATTGAAGAAACCGGCCTTTCCAATGATGAAATCGGAGTTTTCTTTATTTCGCCCTGCCCCGCAAAGGTGACGGTTGCAAAAAGAATAAAAGACCCGTCAATGAGAATTGACGGAGTTCTTTCCATGACGGATGTATACGTGCGTATGCTTAATATGTTCAGCAAAATCAACGAGCCTGAAAGCTTATGCGTTTCCACCCGCTACGGAATCGACTGGGCTGCAAGCGGAGGAGAAACTGCGGCTCTGGGAAATAAAACCTCCGGTCTCAGAACTATTTCCGTAGACGGAATAACAAACGTGGTTAAAATCCTTGAACAGCTTGAGGATGACCGTCTTAAGGATTTTGATTTTGTTGAAATGAACGCCTGCTATGAAGGGTGCATCGGCGGAGCTCTTGCCCCCGAAAATCCCTATCTTTCAAAGTCACATATGAAGAGTCTTGAGAGAGATAACAGCGGCGAGCTTATTACCATAAGTCTTGATGATATTCTTCTTAAAGAAAAAATAGAATATATTCCCGTTTTAAGACTGAATGACGATATGCAAAGAGCAATGGAAATGCTTGATGAAATAGATGCAGTCTATGAAAAGCTTCCCGGCATTGACTGCGGCTCCTGCGGTGCACCCAGCTGCCGTGCCTTTGCCGAGGATGTGGTTAAGGAATTCAATCATACCGATGACTGCATTTTCAAGCTCCGTGAAAATGTTCACGAGCTGATAAATCAGATGCTGGCGCTTGAAAATCATCTGCCCCCTCCCTTCAGGAGAATTGAGGAAACGGAGGAAAAGAAATGATATTAAAGGAAGTTAATGAAAAAATCGGTGCAACTCTTGTTTGCGGAAATGAAAAATGCGAAATAAAGGGCGTATATATCTGCGACCTTTTGAGCCGTGCCATGAGTAAGCTTTGCGAAGCCGATTTATGGATTACAATTCAGAATAACGTAAATACCGTTGCGGTTGCAAGCCTTGTTGAAGCGGGTGCCGTAGTATTCCCCGAGGGCATTGAGCCGGAGGAAGAGGTTGTAAGGGTTGCAAAGGAAAAGGAAATAACCATTATCAAAACCCCAAAAACCGCCTACGAAATCTGTAAAGAGCTTGGTAAATACATATGAAGGCGTGGTATGACCTGCATATCCACTCAGCCTTAAGCCCGTGCGCAGACCGTGATATGACTCCGAATAATATTGCCGGAATGGCAAAAATAAAGGAGCTTGATGTTATTGCCGTTGCCGATCATAATGCGGCAGGTAATCTTGAAGCGGTATCAAAAGTCTGCAGGGAATACGGAATACTCTTTATTCCCGCCATGGAGCTTGAAACAAGGGAAGAATTCCATACCCTTTGCCTTTTTCCCACAATTGATGCAGCAAAGGAAATGGAAAGAGAGGTTGCAAAAAAGCTCCCTTCCATAAAGAATGATGAAAGTGTATTCGGCCCTCAGGAGCTTTACGATGAAGAGGATAATATTATCGGCAAAGCAGAGAATCTGCTTTCCATGGCCTGCGATATAAGAATAGAGGATGCCCTTTCTATGGTCAGAGAGCTCGGAGGAGTTCCCGTTCCTGCTCATATTGACCGCCCCTCATATTCTATTATTTCAAATCTTGGCTTTATACCGAAGGATTTCGGAATAAATACCGCGGAGGTTTATAACCTCGAAAAGCTTCCGGAGCTTAAAATGATTCACCGATACCTTGAGGATTATAAAATAATCTCCGATTCAGATGCCCATAATCTTGGGCTGATAAGCGAAAGGATCAACTTCCTTGAGGTTGAGGAGTTAAGTGTTAAAGGAATACTTGATGCATTAAAATAGACTGTCTTTGTAACTTGCAAAGGCAGTCTTTTTGTTTACTAATCGGATATACGGCTGAAGAATGCCGGAATTTCGATGTTTCAGGCGGGTTCGGATAACTTTCTTTCGGATAGCCATCGGAAAGTCGAACTACCGAAAAAGCCTTCCCCTGTGGGAGGGGAAGGTGCCGAGGCACGAGGCGGATGAGGTGGTGAACTTTGGTATTATTGTTTTTTTGATTTCAAAAACGATCTTGAAAATTTCACAATAATATTTTTTAATTTAGCTATACCATGCAAAGGGCTTAAGGGGATTCCGAATTCCCCTTTCCCCTTTGCAATCCCCACAACCCCCAACCGGGTGCTCAAGCGCCGCACGGCTGCTGCGCATTGTGAAACAGTTCGAATACTTTATGGCTAACCGTCAGAAGCTTAACGAACCCATTTTTTCTTTCTCTTTTTCGCCACCGCCGTGGCAAGAGTCTTACAAATATTTCACCTTTTAAAAAACCTCAAAATTCCGCAAATTTCCGGAATTTTGCCGTTTCATTTAAGCTCAGAAATCTCTGAGCAATTCTATAATTTTTCTTCCGTTATTTCCCTGAGAAATCTTTTCAGCTGTTTCAACTGCAGTTTTTCTCATTTCTTCTCTTTTTTCTTCATCATCCTTCAGATCTTTTATAACACGCGCCAGATTCATGGTGAAATTATCGTCTCTTCTGACGGCAACGGAACCGCCCATTTTAGCAAATTCCGCCATTCCTCCCGAATCGGAGGTTACAACGGGAAGCCCTGAGCTCATTGCCTCAATAACTGCCGTTCCCGAAGATTCATCCCAAAGCGAAGGAAATACCGCCGCATCCGCACAATGATAATACAAGGGAAGCTTATCACGTTCGGTACGTCCGGTAAAAATAATTCTTTTTCCGAAGGACTCGGCACGTTTAAGGAGTTTCTTCTCAAATTCGTTACTCTTAATCTCACGGAAGGAAATTCCGCCCACAACAAGAAGCTTTACTTTTTCATCGTTAATAAGCTCCATTGCGTTAATAAGCTTCATAATTCCCTTTTCGGGAATAAGCTTTCCCGAATAAACCGCCACAAAATCATCAGAGGAAATTCCGAGCTTTTCCCTTATTTCCTCTCTCTGCTCTCCCCCGGATTTAAAGATTTCCGTATCGGCACCGTCTCTTACCGTAACTCGCTCACCCCTAAATCCTGCCCTTTTAATTCCGTCAGAAATAAAATTACTTGCGCAGATAATAATATCCGCACCCCTCATACGGATTCCCGGATCAAAGGGAGTAAGCAAGCGGCAGGCGGTATGAGCATGAAAAGCAACCTTTGATGAGGTTTTATTCTTCAGAGGATTAATATATGCAATTGCATTTTCCGAAACAACCCAATCAAACCTCTCACGGTTTATGATTTTGAGAGCACGGCGAAGATATGGGTCAAACACAAGAGGAGTCTGACCGATAGCTCTCCGACAGAATTTTTTTATGCGCTTGTAGGCTTTAACCGAATTCTCCGGCAGATTTATGTAGTGAAAAACCGCTTTTTCATAAGCCTTTGATTTTTCATCCGCATCTTCGCTGTGTGCAGAAATAATATGAAGCTCGGCAAGCTCCGAGCCTTCAGCGGCAATCTGCTCCACAAATCTTTCCGCCGCCCCGCCCTTTTCAGAGGGCACCGGGATTTTCCCCCCGGTAAGAAAACATATTTTTAATTTCTTATCCATAATTCTTCTCCGTTAAATTTTATTTAAAGAAGTATTACTTAAGATGAAGTATTTTTTACGTTAATCTGAAACGTCTTGATCATTCGAAGCCGAAGTTTTTGAGCAAGTAATTATTATCTCTCCAACCCTCTTTTACCTTCACCCAGATTTCCATATACATTTTTCTGCCTAAGATTCTCTCAATATCCGGTCTTGCAAGAGAAGCGATTTTCTTAAGCTGCTCTCCGCCCTTACCTATAATAATTCCCTTATGTGAATCCTTTTCGCAATATATGGTAATATCCGTTCTTCCGGTTTTTTCAGGATCATCGGGAAGCTTTAAAGAAGAAATCTCAACCGCAATTCCGTGAGGAACCTCATGACTTAAAACACGGAGGATTTTTTCTCTTACCGCTTCTGCAATTCTCTGCCTTTCGGGAGAATCCGTAACCATATCATCGGGAAAGAATTTATATCCCTCTCCGATATGCTTTTCAATTTCCGAAAGAAGAATATCAACTCCGTTGCCGTTTTTTGCGCAAAGAGGCACAACGGCATCAAATTCAAATTCCTTACTGTATAATTCAATAATCCCGAAAAGCTTTTCCTTTTTGATTGTATCAATTTTATTTATGGCAAGAATAACGGGAGCGCCGATTTTCTTAAGGGATTTAAGAAGCTTTTCCTCCGCCTTTCCTATGTTTTCCACAGGCTCAATAACAAGCACAACCGCATCCGTATCCACAAGCGCCTCATTTGCCTGAGAAATCATAAAATCTCCCAGTCTTGTTTTGGGATCGTGAATTCCGGGAGTATCCGTGAAAACAATCTGCAGGTTTTCACGGTTAAGAACTCCCATAATTCTGTATCTGGTAGTCTGGGGCTTATCCGAAACAATGGCAACCTTCTGCCCCACAAGACGGTTAACCAGAGTGGATTTTCCTGCATTGGTTCTTCCCACAATGCTTACGAATCCGCTCCTGAATACATCAGTTTTCATAAAACACCTTATATCCTTTATACGTCATATATACATCAAATTTTGAAGTTACTTCATAGGGTGAATGCATGGAAATAACGGGAACACCGCTGTCAATTACCTCTGCCCCAAGATTTGCAATATACTGGGCAACGGTTCCGCCGCCGCCGAAATCAGTTTTTCCAAGCTCCCCTATCTGCCATTTCACGTTACCCTTATCAAAGATTTTTCTTAAGTATGAAATAAGCTCTGCACTTGCCTCGGAGGAGCCTGATTTTCCTCTTGCTCCCGTATATTTTAAGAATGCAGTACCGCCGTTTAAGAAAAGTGCATTATTCTTTTCAAATGCCTCGGGGAAGTTGGGATCATATGCGGCACAAACATCTGCAGAAAGGCAAACGGTATTTGAAAGCACATCTCTTACCTTCACATTGAGCTTTTCCGAAAGCTCTTCAATCACATTTGTTAAAAATGCAGACTTGCATCCCGAATTACCCATGGAGCCAACCTCTTCACGGTCTGCGAAGTATAAGAGCTTCGTTTTCTTTGAAGGCTTTGCATCAAGAAAAGCCATGAGAGAGGTATAAGCGCAAACTCTGTCATCCTGACCGTAACCGCCGATAAGACTTCTGTCCAGGCCGATATCTCTGGGCATTACGGCAGGCACAAGGCATAAATCCGCAGAAATTAAATCCTCTTCGTTTATTTTATATTTTTTATTTAACAGATAAAGAAAGTTAAGCTTTATTTTTTCCTTGGCATCCTCATCCTCAAAGGGAATGGTTGCACCATAGGCATTAAGCTGTTCCGCTTCGATTATTTCGTCGCAGGTTTTCTTTGACTGAACTTTTCCCAGATGGGGGAGAATATCCGAAATAACGAAAACCGGATCCTCCGCATCCTGCCCTATGGAAATATCAACTGTTTTTCCGCTCTTTAATGCAACGGTTCCCATAAGGCTTAAAGGAATTGTTGCCCACTGATATTTTTTGATTCCGCCGTAATAGTGAGTTTTAATATATAATGCACCATCCGATTCATAAAGAGGGATGGGTTTTAAATCAAGACGGGGTGAATCCACATGGGAAGCAATAAGATTAACTCCGTTTTTCAGAGATTCGCTTCCGATTACAGCCGCCGCAAGAGCACGGTTTCTGTTTATAAAATAAACCTTATCACCTTCTGAAAGCGCCTGACGTCTTGAAAAGCTTTTAAATCCTGCTCCTTCAAGAAGCTCAATTGCCTTTTTAACGAAAACTCTTTCTGTTTTTGCTTCTCCTATAAAAGACATATAGCCCTCTGCGAAGGAGAAAATCTTTTTTCTTTCTCCCGGGTTGGGGTTATCGTATCCCATTTCTTTTTTTCTTAAAAGCTGTTGCTCGAGTACCGAGATATTTTATACCTCCGTTATTAATCTTTCATAAAGAATATCTGCTTTCTCAAGAAGCTCCTCTTCCGTTTTGCTGTTTTCAATCACCGTTGCCTCCCGAAGGTCAAGGCTTTCCTTCTGCCTTGCAATTCTGCCCCTTGCGGTTTCTTCGGAAATGCTTTCTCTTGCAAGAAGCCTTTTTATTAAGGCTTCATCGGGTGCGGTGATGAAAATAAGCTCATCGCAAAGCTCACAGGCTGAAAGCTCCTTAATCATTGCACAGTCTATTATCATTATTCCCTCAGAAAAGGAATTTATTTCTTCTCTGATTATTCTGTCTATTTCGGGACGGGTTACGGAATTTAAAAGAGCAAGCTTTTCCGCTGAGTTAAACACAATATCTCCCAGCACCTTTCTTTTAAGGCTTCCGTCTTCAGCTATTACCTCTTCACCGAAAAGCTCTTTTATTTTATGAAGAAGGGGGGAGCCTTTTTCAAGAATTCTTCTGCCGATTTCATCCGCATCACATATTTTTGCACCAAGCTCCCGAAGTCTTCCCGAAAAGGTTGATTTCCCTGCTCCCGAATATCCGTAAAGCCCGATTATTCTTTTCATTACAGCAGCTCTTTTCTGAGCTCTTCGGGAGTTTTGGGATGCATATATGAAAGAGGAATATCAAGAATTGAAAATGCACCGGTTTTTCCCTCTGCCTTAAGCCTTGCCGCCGCTCTTGCATAAGCAACAAGCACCGATGCAGTAAATTCAGCATTGCTTCCAAGCTCCAGCTTAAGCTCCGCAACCTGCTTCATTCCCTTTCCGGTTTCTCCGCTTCTTATAACGAATCCGCCGTGATTCATAACTCTGTGATCTCTTTCAAATTCCTCATCACTTATGAAGTTTACGGTAGTATCATACTCTGCAAAATAGTTGGGCATTTCCTTGATTTCCTTTTCAATTGCAGAAATATCCGCTCCCTCCTCAGGC
>JAZQFU010000092.1:0-2361 GCA_045539675.1 Clostridia bacterium
GTGTGTAACAGGTCTTGTGGTGCATGACACAGCAACACATTGGTCGATGTTTGGACAGTTTATAATTCTCTTGCTCATTCAGGTTGGAGGTCTTGGAATCGTAACTCTTTCTGTTTCAATGGCAATGCTTGCAGGAAAGAAAATCGGTCTTATGCAAAGAAGCACTCTGCAGGATGCAATATCCGCTCCCAAGGTTGGAGGAATTGTAAAACTCACAGGCTTTATATTAAAAACAACATTCATAATTGAGCTTATAGGCGCATTTCTTCTTTCCACAGTATTTTGCAGAGAGTTCGGTGTAAAAGGAATTTGGCTCGGAATATTCCATTCAGTTTCAGCATTTTGCAATGCAGGATTTGACCTGATGGGAACAAAAACTCCGTTTTCATCGCTTACATCATATTCTGCACAACCTCTTATAAACGCAGTTATAATGCTTCTTATTATCACAGGTGGTATTGGTTTTCTTGTATGGGAAGATATAAAGACAAATAAACACCATATAAAAAAATATCGTATGCAGACAAAGGTCGTATTATCAGCCACACTCTTTTTGATAATTGCGCCTGCAATATATTTTTACTTTGCAGAGTTTAATGAATTGCCATTAAACGAAAGAATATTAAATTCGATGTTTCAGTCGGTAACACCGAGAACTGCGGGATTTAATACAGCGGATTTGACAAAGATAAGCGGAATCGGGCAAGTGATTACAATTATCCTGATGCTGATTGGCGGTTCGCCCGGCTCAACTGCAGGCGGTATGAAGACAACAACTGCAGCAGTGCTTATATTTTCAGCAATATCAGTATTCAGAAAGAAAGATGATGCTGAGTGCTTTGGCAGAAGAATTGAAGATGCAACACTTAAAAATGCAGCAGCAATACTTTTGATGTATCTGGTATTGTTCCTTACAGGCGGTCTTATCATAAGCGGTGTTGAAAACCTTCCGCTTATGGAGTGCCTGTTTGAATCAGCATCAGCAATAGGAACAGTAGGACTTACTCTTGGAATTACACCTGCTCTTGGCTCAGTATCAAGAATTATATTAATAGGGCTTATGTTCTTTGGAAGAGTTGGCGGGCTTACACTTATATTTGCAGCATTATCTAATAAACAACATAACATATCAAAGAAACCACAGGAAAGAATTACTGTCGGTTGAGCATTTGCGAGTATTTTAACGATTCAGTGGCGTAAAAACACGCACCCAAAACGGGTTCGGATACTAACGCAACTGCTTAAGGAGGAGTTTAGTATGAAATCAGTATTGCTTATAGGTCTTGGACGTTTTGGCAGACATATTGCCAAAAAATTAAATGAACTAAATCATGAAGTGATGGCGGTAGATAAAAAAGAAGAGCGTGTCAATGAAGCATTGCCCTATGTCACCAATGCACAGATTGGTGACAGTACAAATGAAGAATTCTTATTATCGCTCGGTGTAGGAAATTTCGATATTTGCTTTGTTGCAATCAGCGGTGATTTTCAGAGTTCTCTGGAGACAACATCACTTCTCAAAGAGCTTGGTGCAAAGTTCGTAGTATCAAGAGCGGAGCGTGATGTTCAGGAAAAATTCCTGCTTCGTAACGGTGCAGATCAGGTTGTATATCCTGAAAAGCAGGTAGCTTCCTGGGCAGCAATCCGTTACAGTGCAGATCATATTCTCGATTTTATTGAGCTTGATGATGAATTTGCAATATTTGAAGTAACAACACCGGCTAACTGGATAGGAAAGGCGATAGGGCAAATAGACATTCGTAAAAAATTCGGGATAAACATAATGGCTATAAAGCAAGATGGAAAGCTGTGTTTAACAATTCATCCTGATACGATTTTAAATGAAGGAGAAACAATGCTCGTGCTGGGCGAGTATAAAGATATACAAAAATGCTTTCACATATAGCCTGAAATATCCCGCAGCGCAGAGTGGGAGATGATGGTATGCGTGATATTATTTTATTGATAGCTGTTTTAGTATATATGATAGGCGGATATTTTGTTATCGGCAGGCTTGGTAAATTTTTTGACAAGAACTACAAGGGTTTTGATTATGATGACGAATAAGGTGAAAAACCAATAATGCAAAACAGAGAAAATACCGTTTATCCATTGAGAAAAATTTGATAGTATGATAATATAATATCATTGGAGGTGGTTTTTATGAATTTGCAATATAATGCAGAAGCAGATGAACATATATTGGTGTGCTTATCATCTGCACCTTCAAATTCAAAGATTATACAGACAGCAGCTAAAATGGCTGATGCATTCAGCGGAAACCTTACCGCACTTTATATAGAAACACCCGGATTTGCATCTCTTGATGAAACCAATAAAAAAAGACTTAAACAAAATATG
>JAZQFU010000093.1:0-7534 GCA_045539675.1 Clostridia bacterium
CAAGCTTAACTGCTGTGGCTACAAATCAAAAGGAAAAGCTTTATGCACCAACCATTCCATAGAATACCAACGCATATACGAGTCCGCATCTGAGATAATAAGGAAGCTTCCGAACGCATCTTCGGAAAATACAATTCAGGATAGCCTTTACCGGGCAAAAGCAAAAAAGCTTTCAAAAATTAAGGAAAAGCTTATACATCTGTATGACGGAAAGTATTCCGGCGAAATTTCACCCGAGTATTTTAACACTCTTTTAAAAAAATACAAGGAAGAAGAAAGCCTTCTTCTTGAGGAAATAAAAAAGGCTCCGAAGACTTCAGCTTCATACAGTGAGCTGATACCGTCAGAGCCTGATAAGATAATGTTTGCAAGATTTATAAAAAGAATTGAAGTATATGAAAACGGCAGATTTGAAGTATACCTTATTTAAATCAAAGCTTTACCGTTGCGGAATCCCCTTCGTATAAGATGCGGTCTCCCGAGCACCATATACTATCTACAAATTCAAGGAATTCTTCCTTTGAGCCAAAGGTTGCTTTATACTCTGAAATAACCTTTTTTGCTCTTTTTCCTTCCTCCGACAAAAGAAGATAAAGCAAGCCAAGTTGAAGCTTTGCGCTTCCCACACATGCAGTTACGGGATCTGTGATTTTATAATCGCTTCCATGATCGGTTCCCTCAGCTCCGCCAATATAGGGATGAACAACCGGCATTATCTGGCTTAAATCTCCCATATCGGTACTACCCGAAGAGTATGCATCCAGATAGCAGAAGCCATGCCCGGGAATTGTTTCGTTTGCTGCTTCCTGAAGCATTTCAATAAGATTCGTATCGTTTATCAATGGAGAATACCCCGGAATATCAATAATATCAATATTGGTTCCCAATGATAATGCGGCACCGCAAAGAGCTCTGTTAACTCTTTCGTTAGCCTGCTTCATAGCCTCAAAGCTTAATCCACGTACATAGCATTCAAGAGTAGCCTCGGAGGGAATGGCATTAACTATTGCACCGCCGTTCGTTATAATAGGATGAACTCTTATTATATCGCTGTCACGAAAGGTTTCTCTTATGGCATTAACTGCATTGATGCCACAGGTTGCCGCATAAAGGGCATTGTTACCGTCCCAGGGAGAGCAACCTGCGTGAGCCGCTTTTCCCTTATATTTTACCTGCTTGGTAATAAATCCCACTCCGCCGTTTCTAACAAAAGCTCTGTCATTTGTATGCACCATAAATGCAATATCAACATCATCAAAATATCCCCTTGAAAGGAATTCACATTTTCCTCCCAGATATTTTATTTTTCCTTCAGCCTTGAGGGAGCTTCTGAATTCAACCTCAAGCATCTCCTCTGCAGGAACTGCACAAAGCTGAATTTTTCCGCAGAATTTATCGAGAATACCGGGTTCTTTAAGAGCAGCGGCAATGCCTAAAAGTGCCGCACACTGAGCATGATGCCCGCAGGAATGAACCGCTCCGGTCTCTGAATCTGCTTCAGGATGCTCCTTGCACACAACCGAATCAAGCTCCGCTAAAATAAGCACCTGAGGCCCCTGGCGCCCTGTATCAATAACAGTATAAAACCCGGTTATTCCATCCGCACGGATAATATCATAGCCAAGCTCTTCGAAGCTCTTTTCCATATATGCGGAGGTTTTGAACTCTTTGTATCCCGTTTCGGGATTTTTCCATATATACCTTTCCGCTTCAAGAATTTTTTCCGTATGCTTTTCAACTGCTTTCATTAATTCATTCATTTTCATTCTCCTTTTTCATCTGAATAAGTATTCCCGAAAGTATAAGCATAAGTCCCGTTACACAATTGAAAGTAAGCTCTTCTTTTAAAATCAGTGCAGACCATAGAAGTGAAAGAAAGGGCGTTATGTATGCCAGATTTGAAATCTTTGCAGTATTTCCGTTTTTCAACGCGAGAATCCAGGTTACGCTTGGTATTGCAATAGTAAGCACACCGCTCCAGATAAATCCCGGAAGCTCTGAAACAGGAGGAAATACAAATTCCTTCCTTAACATCAGATATACTGCCGTCAGTAAAAACGATATCAGACAGTTTATCATCATGGCAAAAAACTGATCATAATCATATTTTTTATTAAGAACGGTATACAAGGCATAAGATATCGCCGCAAGCATACATAGAACAGCACCCGTAAATCCGCCTTCATTTGCCTGCGAAAGTGCTCCGCCCGTAACGACAGCAACTCCCAAAAAAGAAAGAAGAACAGCAATTATTTTCTTTGCGGTCATTTTTTCTTTAAGAATAATACAAGCAAAAACAATGCTTAAAACCGGCCAGAGATAGTTAATAACAAAAGCCTGAGATGCAGGCAGAAGTGCCGCTCCGCCGTAATAAAGTGCATGATATAAAAATATTCCGGGAAACCCTACCGTTCCAAGCTTTATAATATCCTTTATTCCGTACTCCTTAAAGAGCTTTAATCTTCCCGTAAATCCGATTATTAAAAGCATTACCGCCGCCGCAAAAAGCGAACTTATACAAAGCACCTGCATATTATTATAGTTGCCCAAAAGAAGCTTAGCGCTGACCGCAAGAGTTGACCACAAAAATATTGATACTGCGGCATAAATATACTGTTTTTTCATTTTTCCTCCATTTTATACCACTACGGTAATATTGCTTCCTCCTGTTTTTTCTTTCCTTACAATAAGCTGCTTGTCTATTCTTTCCTTAAGCTCATTTACGTGGGAAATAATCCCGACAAGTCTGTTTCCCTCCGCAAGCGAAAGAAGTGCACGTATTGCCTGAGAAAGAGATTCATCATCAAGGGAGCCGAAGCCTTCATCAACAAACATCGTATCCAGCCTGATTCCGCCTGCGGATGACTGTATTTCATCAGAAAGACCGAGAGCAAGTGAAAGAGATGATTTGAAGGATTCACCTCCCGAAAGTGTTTTTACACTTCGCTCGGTTCCGTTATAGTGATCAATAACGTCAAGCTCAAGACCACTCTGACTACGGTTATTTTCAGCTTCTTTCCTTCGCTTCAATTCATACTGTCCGCCGGACATAATAAGGAGTCTTGAATTGGCACGGTTTATAATTCTGTCGAAATACGTAGTCTGAATATAGGTTTCGAGCATAACCTTTTCCCTGCCGCTTAAGTTTCCGTTAGCGGTATTTGAAAGTGCTTTCATCCACATCCATTTTTCTTCAACCGCTTTGATTTCATCAAGCTTCTTAAGAATATTATGGAGAGAAGCTTTATTGGAGGTTTTACGGCTATGTATTTCTTTTGATATTTCATCCAGCTCTGCCAGTTTTTTATCAAGCAGCTTATTATTTTCTTTCTCTTTTTCCGTATCAACGTCTGTACCGCTGCCTATTCGCTTCAGAATTTCTTCTTTGGCAGATTTAAGGGATGCAAGCTTTTCTTTGTTATCGTTTACCTTCTTCAAAGCTTCATCGTAAGCCTTCTGAATTTCTCCGGCTTCTTTATTCAGGGCAGTTATTTGAATTTCAGCCTCGCCCTTTGTTTTAAAAATAAGCTTTTTCGTAAGCTCTGCAATACGTTTTTCCAAAGCATCATTTTCTGCGGTTGCTGTTTTAACAGCATCTCTGAGTTCACTCAGCTCTTCCTTGGCTTTTTCAAGGGCAAAGGACTTTTCAGGGATAAGCTCATCAAGTTCTTTTTTACGTTCAATTTTCGACTGAGCTTCCTCCAGCCTCTTATCAAGCTCATCCATAAGAGAAGCTATAGCTGATACTCTCACTGCAATAACTTCTTCAGCATCCTCCAAGGATACCTCTCCCAAAAGCAAAGCTATCTCTTTTTTAACACTTTTTTCTTTTTCGTCTGATGCACCTTTTAATTTACCGGCTTCGGCTCTCGCGTTATTTGCATCATCACCGGCATTATTGAGCTTTATCTGAAGAATATCAAGCTCTTCAACGGTTGGAGCATCAACAGGCTTTGCCGCTGAATGTGGATGAGAGGTTGAGCCGCATACAGGACACGGTTTACCGGCTTCTAACGTTTCTGCCAGTATTCCTGCCTGAGCCTCAAGATAAATTCTCGTTTTTTCTTTAAGTTCAGCATCCAGTATTTCAGCATATTTCTGCTTTTCAACATAAGAAGCAGCCGCTTCCTCGTATATTATACGTTGTTTTTTTGCAGCTTTAATATCTTTATTAAGCTTTTCTGATTTCTCTTTTTCTTCCCTTTTCTTTTTCCTTTCGGTTTCAAGCTTCAGCTTTTCTTCGCCGATTTTTTCAAGAGATTTGCTTTCCTCCGTAAGTGCAATTGTTTCTTCAGCGAGAATCTTTATTTCATCCTCTTTTTTCTGCGTATTTTCGCTGCTCTCACGGATAAATATCTTATTTTTATCATAAGCTGTTTTCTTTTCGGAAAGCTCATCGTAATCGGGTAAAATAGCCTTTATTTCTGCTGACTTTTCGGTCAGCTTTCTTAATTCAGGCAGCTTTTTTTCTTCATATTCAAGTTTTTCTTTTAATGCAGTTTCCTTTTCGGATTCTTCTTTAAAATCTGCTTCGTTCTTCTCAAAATCTTTTTTAGCCGCAAGGATATCTTCAGCTTTCGTGATACGGGTCTTTATACCGTCAAGCTCCTTTTGCAGCTTTTCTTTTTCTTCCGAAACCGTTTTTTCCAAAGCCTCATCATCGGATATGAGCTTTTCTAAAAGCTCTGCAATTTCTCCGGTGGTAAGGTTACCGCTTTTGGCATTGCAAACTCCGTCAAAGCAAGCACTTTCCTCTTCGCATACAATTCCGCCGATATACTGCTCAATACTGCTTTTTAATGCTTTATATTCTTCTGCAAGCTTTCCTGATTCAGATTTCAGCTTTTCCTGAAGAAAATAATAGCTCTGAGTTTTAAAAAGCTTCTGAAAAATCTTTTTTCTTTCCTCTGTGGTTGCCAGCAGGAGCTTCATAAAATCACCCTGAGCTATCATGGCAATCTGAGTAAACTGATTTCTGTCAACACCTATAATTTCGTTAACTGCATTATTGACTTCCTTAAGCTTCGTTATCACTCTGCCATCGGGAAAATGAAGCTCGGCATCAGCCTTTTCAGAGGTAAATCCCGCACCTCTTGATTTGGGGCGTTCATATTCCGGATTTCTTTTTATATAATACTTTTTAGCTTTACAGGTAAAATAAAGCTCAACCTCCGTGGGAGTTTCGGGAGCAGCATATTTAGAGCGAAACATTGAGGTTTCTCTCGTCTCGCCGCTCGCTTCTCCGAAAAGAGCATAGGTGATTGCATCAAATATGGTGGTTTTGCCTGCTCCGGTATCTCCCGTTATGAGATAAAGTCCGCTCTGCCCGAGTTTATCAAGCTCAAGCACCGTTTTTCCTGCATAGGGGCCAAAGGCAGACATTATAAGCTTATTCGGTCTCATATTTCTACCTCCCATACCTCTGCAATCAGCTTTTTCATAAATTCCGCCTGTATTTCACTCATGGGCTTGTTATTCTGCTTTTCATAGAATTCAGAAAAAAGCTCATAAGGTGTCTTCTTCTCAACATTTTCCGCACCGTCAACCGCATTAGTATTTCTTGTGCGAAGATTATCGTAATCAAGCTTCATAAGATTATGATAAACAGAGCGCAGCTTTCCTATGGCATCGGGAATATCTTCCTCATCCGTAAGAGTTATATGCACGTAATCCTCCTGCCAGGTTGTATATTTATAAAAATCACGAAGCATAATTTCTTCATATTTTCCTTTTATTTCAACCATATCACGCAAAGGCTTCAAGGGCACCGTCTTAACTGAAAGCTGACCCTTTTTCTTAAGCTCAACAACAGTAACACTCTTTTTATCCTTCGCTTCCGAAAAAGAGTATTTAAGCGGAGTTCCCGAATATCTCACCCTTTCGGAGCCGCAATTCTGCGGCCTGTGAATATGACCGAGGGCAGTATAATCAAAGATATCAAAAACCGATACATCCACATTATCTGTTCCGCCCACGGAGATTTCTTCCGATTCAGTTCGTTCGGCACCCGTTACAAACTGATGTGTTATCATAACATTACGCTCATTTGCATCCGTATTAAGATTATTAATTGCAACCCGAATCGCATCCGTATAGGAATTGATTTCATCGGCTTCATTAAACTTACGTATGTGAACCGGCTTAACAAAAGGAAGCATCCAGATATTTATTTTCCCAAACTCATCCTCCAGAGTGACAGGATTTATCTCGCCGTTATAAACGGGCGACATATATATTCTTTTTGCCTCCATAAGCCTTCCGCCAAAAGCAATACGCTCAGGTGAATCGTGATTTCCGCTTATAACAAAAACATAAATGCCTCTTTCGGAAAGCTTTACAAGAAAATCGTCAAATAAAGCCACTGCCTCTGCAGAGGGAACGGTTTTATCATATATATCCCCTGCGATTATAACGCCCTCCGGTTTTTCATTATCTGTTATATTTATTATCTGATTCAATATGTATTCCTGATCCTCAAGCATAGAATATTCATTGACTCTTTTGCCGATATGAAGATCTGATAAGTGTATAAATTTCATTGAAATTATCCCTCCGCCGGAGAAAAATCAAAGCTGAAGCACTTTCCCGGCACTACTTTTCCCATATTATTTTCTCCATTGTATATTCACCCTGAAGTGCTGTTCCGCTGTAAATTACCGTGCCGTCTGCCGATACAAAAAAATCTCCGATATATGAAAGATGACTGTTATTAACCAGCCAGCTTCCACGTATTACATAGTATTGCTTTCTGCCCCTTTCAACCGCTCCGGAAACTCCGAAGGAAAAGGGAAAGCCGGTTTTTTCATCTTTCTTACCGAGAGCGGAGAAGCATAAATTTACTGCCTCCTCCCCGGATATTCCCTTAATGCTTTCAAGGGGTATTTCCGTAATTACAAGACTTGTTTCGTCAATCTGATTTTCTTCTGTATTATTTTCATTTATAAAATTATTGTAATATGCTATGCCGACTGCTGAAATTATAAGTAAAACAGCAACAATACAAATTATCTTTTTCATTTGCAGCATCCTTTCTGTTGTATTTCCGCACATAAAGCCGAAAAATGATAACGGTATGTAGAACACATAGAGTATTGTATTTAAAATCTTTGGTATTTTGTGTTCTTTCATTTACAATCCCTCCGGCTCTTCGATCCACCTCCCTTTACACAAGGGAGGCTTTTTTCGTTTCCTAAAATTCGACAAAGTTCGTGTCAAGACTGGAGAACAGTGAATAATAAGAACCTCACGAAACATAACGAAATCATAGATTTCTATGTTTCGGAGAACCTTGTTATGCTAAAGCATAATATGGACCTACTATTTTTTCCTTAAATTTTTCACTGTTTTTTCTTGAACACTTTTCCTTAGAACCCGCGAGAATACTGGATTTTCTCGCATCCGATAGTATATGTAAATATCAAAATCGGCAAACTATTTTATTAATTTGTTTCCAAATTCTTTTTAGTTCTTATTTTCTTTACAAATGTAGCTACACCTGCAACAATTGCACCTACTAAACAAGAAACAAGATAAT
>JAZQFU010000094.1:0-21295 GCA_045539675.1 Clostridia bacterium
TGATTTGTCATAGGGCGTGCTTTAGCACGTTCATTTTTACCCTTGACTAATCGCAGACGAGCATTTACAAGCTTTCGGGCGAAAATCTGCGATATTTTGTGAAATTATTATGCCATTCTTTCATTTTAACTTTACACTACCTTATTTTTATTTTTTTAATATTACAATATCATAAGGTACTCTTGAACTGTACTGAACAAATAAAGTATCTTCAGTATCAGCATCTGCGGCAGTTCCTTTTCTTACAATATATCCGCTGCCTGCTTTTTCAATCACGGTGCAACCCAGAAAATCCCTTAAAGGAATCTTTATTTCCTCACCGCCGGCTTGTTTAATTTCATAAAAATCTGAAGTTATTTTTGTTATTTCCGCCATAATAATTCTGTTACTGAGTCTGAAGTTTGTAACATCAAACGGCGGTATGAATATGTTTTCGGAAACATCATATATTAATTTGAAGCTGCTGAGCTTACCGTCCGCATCAGTTCCATATAACCATACATCTCCTTTATCCAGCATATCAATATCATACAATTCGCCGTTAAAAGAAACAATATAGTTAAAATCGTTATCGTAAAGAACCTCTTCCTCTTCGTTACGGGTTATGGTTGTAAGCTTATTAACAATATTTCCGGACTCATCGCACACCTTTGAATAATCCCCGATAACCGCAATTCTGGAGTTATCGCCAACCTCACTGCCTACAGATTTTGAAACTATAACATCGGCATACTGTGACTGCGGATTCTTTGCATAAGCAGTTACAGGATAGCTTGTAAATGTTGAAAACCTTGAAAGTGCCGCTGTTTCGTATTTTTCATCATCTCCGTTTTCAATATCTGCCGGAGTCATTATAACGGGAGTATTGGGTTTCATAAAGAGCTTATAACTGAAGTTTTTAGCAACAGAGTCTTCGCCCATATACATAAGCCTTTCACTTCCGTCTGCCAGAAGCACAAGTCCGTTATAGCTGTTATCCACTTCGTCAAGAGTTCTGGCAGTATTTATTCTGCAAAGCTTGCCCTCTTCGTTAAATTCAGCTACAATAAGCTGATTTACAGACTGAACCGTTATTTCCTCTTCGTTCTCAACAACTGTCTTGGTTATCGCAATAATATCTGATAGCTTATCAGCATTGAGATTTTTATACGGTGTTCCGTTAATAACAACCATATCATTTACAGTATAGGTATTTACTCCGTTTTTAATATGGTATCCTTTAAGCTTAACGCCGTCTTCAAAATTTTTACCGTCTGCTATTTTAATAACAAAAACATATTCGTTTTCAGCTTCGTCAGGCATCTGCCAGCAATGTATTTTTCCGAACATATCAAGATACCATGTATATTTCTCTCCACAATTTAACTGAGAAACAAGTTCAGCCGCATAATATGAAAATTCATAATCCGAACCGTCTACGGAAAGAGTATCCTCTCCTATCCCGTCAAGGATTCCGGAGAAAATACTGCCGTTAATGAATGCCTTGACAATATTATTGTTCTCAGCGACTGAAATAACCTGTTTTGACTTAATATCATCAAAGCCTATAAGATTATTATTACTGTCATATAAAAGCACTTTTCTTTTTTCTTCGTCAAAAACAATTGAATCGGAGGGATTATAAAAATCTCTTATTTTCTTTTCATCCTTCTTGATATTGCCGACAACATAATTCTTGTATTCTTCAATAAAAACAGCATCATACTGTGAACTGTTTTCTGTTTTTACAAATCTGAATCTTCCATATGTAACCTTTTCAAATATATCCTTTGAAAAGGTTACCGGCTCACCGTTATAAAAGAAATCAGCCTCGGGAGATACTTTTATATCTTTTTCCCTTTCCCCAAGATCATAGACAAAAAGATTATTATTAAAGGAAAGGTAATCCTCACGTTCAACAACCAGAACATCAGCTTCGTCTATTTTAACATATATAAGATCGTAAGGCTCTTCGTCATCGTTTAAAAGACAGATATACTCTATCTCACTGCCTACCAGCTCAATATCAGAGATATCACGTATCCTTAAATTCTCTCCATTGACTCTGATGCAGTTTTCAATAGCAAGAGGTCTTCCTTTGAGAGACATAAATTCATTGGCATCAACAATTCCCTTGCCGATATCCATATTCTTATACTTTTTAAGAAGAGTCATATTACCGATTTTGTAGGTTTCTGCCTTTCCTATTGCACTTATTTCCGGAATAGGAATATCGAGAGAATTCTTAATAAGACGGCATGCCATACCTCTAGTAAGCTCTTCGGTATACGAAGCTTTTAATCCTGAAAGCAATCCAAGCTGTCTGCCAAGCTGAACTGCACCGACAATACTGCCGTCTGTTTTGAAATTATACCCCATAAAGGATATCAGAACCTTTACCGCCTCACCGAGTTTTACCGGTTCATCAGGCTTGAAAATACCGTCGCCGTATCCAATCATTATATTCTGAGCATATGCATAAGAAATCTGGTTGAAGGCAGCATGATCAGCAGAAACGTCTTTATAATAAATCTTATCTGCTGAAACTTCACCGGTCATATCCACAAGCATTTTGCAGAAATCAGCTCTGGACATTGACTTATCGGGAAGAAATTCATTTTCATAAAAGCTTTCCGCAATTCCAATAGTGGAAAGAAGCATTATATCTTCTTCGTATTCATTTCCCGAAACATCCGAATAGGAGAATGAAAATGCACTCTGATAAGCAAAAAGTATGATAAGAGTTAAGAGAATACTGAGCTTTTTTTTCATTATAATCCCTCCTGTTCAAGCATTTTCAGGAGCCTGTGAATAACAACTGCTGTTTCGGCTCTGTTTGCGTTGTTTTCAGGCTTAAAGGTGTTATCATCAAAACCGAGAATAACGCCTTTTTTAGAAAGCATTCCAACAGCAGGCAATGCATAGGATGAAATTCTATCGTTATCTTTAAAATCTGCATCCGCACTTTCGAGCATAAATTCATAACCGCTCATTGAAACAGCCCTGAAAAGTATTGTTGCAATATCCTGTCTTGTTATTTCTGCTTCCGGATTAAAGGAGTCGGGTGATACTCCCTGTATAAACCCGTTCTGATAAAGACTTTTTATATATTCGTAAGCCCAATGAGATTTTTTCACATCTTTGAATGGTATATCGGCATCATTCTTGCTTTCAATTTTCAAAGCAAGAGCACATATCTTTGAAAACTCAGCTCTTGTTATATTATCATAAGGAGCAAATCTTCCGTTTTCTCTGCCATTGATAACTTTTGCTGCTGTTAATGCATTAATTGCCTCATTTGCCCAGCTTACTTCCGAGATATCGTCAAAATATACTTTTTCAACTGTTTCAAACACTTCTTCATTTTCTTTATTCTCTTCTTTTTCAGGCGGAGTTACCGTTACGGTGCTTTCATTTCTTTTTGACACACCGCCTCCACCACCGCCTCCACCACCGCCTCCGCCGCCGGAGCCGGAGGGCTTATTATTTTCGAGTTCCAGGTCATCAATATTATCAACTACAAGATTAAAAACATCCATAAAGCTTTCAATATCCTTGATGCTTCCTGATCTTTTAAGAATATTCCTCAAGATAATATTTTTTCTTGATGCAGAAAAACCGTTAAGTGTTTCTGATGCCTCAGCAATTCTCGAATCCGTTTCATATTCAGAAATCAAAGTAGTTATTTCAGAAAAATTATCAATGTCGTGAAACTCACAAACAAAGCAGGAATCAAATAATTCGGTTATTATATCTTCAACACTGTCTGCATCACGTGTTTTGATTTCTTCAAGCACGGCTTTTCTGATACTCTCATCAAGAACAAAGTATTTTTCACACACGGAAATTATATCTTCACCGAACATATCATTATAGGCTTCAATAATACGTTCCTTTATTTCCTGTGTATCATCAGATGAAAATACACAAATAAACGTTTTTTCATAAAGATACTCTGAAAGCTCATCGACTGTATATTCAGTCATGGAATTCATAATATCCTCTGAAATCTTAATACGGCTGCTTTCTTCAAGCTGAGAGAAAAGCTCTCCGTCCACACCGATATTTTTGTATTTTAATGTTAAAAGCTCGCAAACTTCCTCTGCAGTCAAAGAATCTTCTTTTATACCCTTCAGCAGAAAAACAAGGTCGTCGATATCGTAGCATTCTATTGTATTACTCATTATATCGTTGTTGTTAACTCGAATCAGAACCGTATATTCTCCCGCTTCTTCATTAAAAGGAAATTTAAAAACGAATTTGTTATCAGCTCTTACATAGCTCTGATAAACGGCAGCATATTTTTCTTCGAAATCCGCAACGGAATCTGCTGCCATACCGGGCTTAAGAATCAGAAGCGAAACGGGCTTATACCTTAATTCCTCCGAAGACTCTCCTTCAACCTTCATATTCTGAACAATATTTTCCCCCTGCTGTGTTCTTTCAATGCTGACACTGAAGTCTGCATTAACTGATAATGCCATAACGCAGACAAAGGTAAGAATTACCGTTGCTGTTAAAAATCTTTTTAATATTTTCATGCTCTCACCTCCGTTATTTATAGAACCTGACTTCATAAATACTGTTCCAGGAATTAACATTACTTCCGTAACCCAATATTTTGATATGCTTTGCCTTTATACCGTCAAAATAGAACTTTTCCTCTTCATCAGTAGTTCCGCTTGAAGTTCCGTCGAAGATTTCTTTAAACTCTATTCCGTCGGTTGAAGCAAGAATCTTGAATTTATACTGCCTTAAATTTCCGTAATGCAGTTCCATTCCGATGGCCTTAAGATTTTCTTCCTTCTCAAAATCAAACTGCATAAAGCACCCGTTCTTACTGTCGGCATAATATGTATACTTGCTGTTATCGGCAAGAAGCTTAACATCCACATTTTCGCCGACTATCTGGGCTACTTTAATTCTGTCTCTTGCATCGGAGTTGGCGATTGCATTTCCGGATACAATATCAAGAGTAAAATTATGAAGAGTTTTCGTCCAGTCCGTATAGGAAACCTTTATCTGAAGAACATCTTCAAGCAGCTTGGGATCAACATAATAAACCCCGTTTATCAGTTCAAGAGAAGAAAATTCATAGGTCTCGGTTTTTCCGAGGAAAAGAAGCCTGTATGCATTTTCTTCCTTAGTCATAGCAGCAGAAAGTCCGATCTTTTTAATATACTCTTCAAAAGGAACAAGCACCTTACCATCTTCGCGAATAACAACAGGGTTATCAAAATTATTTCTTATTCTGTCGTTAACCTTAAAGGAGAAATAATCGGGCTCAACCTGTTTTTCCTCAGTTTCAATCAAAGGAAGAGGTTTATCGGTATATTTATCCGAATAATACGAAAGCTCAAACTCTCCTCCCGTTGAGGTTTCAAAATAAATAACGCCGCCTCTTTTATCAGCTTCCTTCTTTACTGAGTTGCCCTTGGAATCGGTTATTTCCCAGGTTCCCTCTCTTAAACCGTCAACCATTATTTTGAGCGGTTTATCGGTGGGATTAACCTTAAGCTTTATATCTGCTGCAGCTCTTTTTTCTGATTTGGAAAGAAAAGCAACACGATCCATAATTCCGACTCCGAGATGAGTTTTGGTTTCATAATAATCTGTTTCGATGGCAGGGATAGAATCGTCATCATCCGAAACCTGAAGAACATTAAGGAAGTATTCTGTTTCAACAGGTGTTTCCGGAGAAATCTCAATTCTCCATTTTCCGCTTTCTTCATTGGTTTTATCGGGGTAGTTTTTTCCGTCTACAAAGTATTCTTTTCCTTCTCCTCCTATAAGCTCAAGCTTATATTCCTTCGGAAGAATGGTTTCGTTTATAAGTCTTCCGTCATACTCTCCGTCATTTCTTCGTATTATCTGCTTATTGCCCGATATTTCCGGTTCAAGCTGGGAATGCAAAAGCCAGGTTCTTTTATAATCCGGATTCGCCTTTACTTTATCAAAAACAATCAAAGCACCGGGATAAACCTTATCAAAGAAATTGAAGAATACAAAGCTTCTGGTATAATTATCCGCATTGCCGTTATAGGCAAGTGTCATATCACCCTTAAGATACGAGTAATCGGGAGCAAAAACATCTCCGCCGAAATCGACTCCCAGAACCTTTCCTGCTTTACTGTCCTTCAAAGACTGCTTGAGACTTAAGAACTCTGTTGCAGTATTTGGATTCTGTCCGCCGTAAATACTTATTGTGGGATATCTCTTCCACGCGCTGTTGGCAGGATTATCTATAAGAATGCAGTTATGTGCAAGAGTCTGCTTATAATACATACGGTCATTAACGCTGTTATAGGCGTAATATGCACCGCTGTCTATAGCAAGCATTCCTTTATAATATATCTGAAACTGCCCCGCATCTCTGTGCGCATGACCCTCAAAGAAATTTTCCGGTGTTTTCATAAAAACAACCATATCGTCAGAGTTAACGTCATAATCCCAGCCGGTTCTTGCAACAACTCCTCCCTGAAGAGGCCCTGAGTAGAAAGAAAGCGGAAGCTCAGAAATATCAGCCTGCTTCAAATCAGGATCATTCCATATAAGGAAAAGTGCGTCACTTCCCGCATTATAGTTTCCGGCAGAAAGAGATTTTATATATGCAGTCTTAATAAACGGATCCTTATATAAGGATGCAAAATTAAACATTACCTCTTCATTTTTGGAAACACTATTTGCTATTCCTGAGTGATCTCCATCCTGTATTGCACCGCCTACGGGAAGGCGTTCATATATTTTGGAATATGCCCAGTATTTAAAGTTGGGACTTATTGCGTTCTGTGCTCCCATTTTTTCAAGAAGCATTGCCATTCTGATTTCATATATTTCTCTTCCGTAACCGGTACCGATAACATTTCTTGACGAATTATCATACAGGTAATTTCTGAAGGGAACAAAATCGTTGAAGATGTATCCACCGACGATATTATATATCTGAGGATATTCATCATAAACCGCAATTCCGAAAGCAAGCATAACATTCATAAGCTCACCCTCAGACCAATGCCCCTGATTCCATGCACCCTCACCGTGTTGCGGCGGCCATCCTATTTCTCCGCCTGTCAACTGAAGAATTCCCTGCTCTATCAGGGTTCTTCTTTCCTCTTCGGTCCAGAGATCGTAGCACCAGTCATAAGCCGCCGCTATCCAGATAAGTACGGAATTTTCAGTACGGGAAATCTGAGTTGTATTTGTTTTATTGATAGTATCTATCGTTTTGATATAGTTTAACGAGGCATCAATTGCCTTCCGTCCCGCTTCCTTATCATTATTGATAAGATAGAGAAAGGCATTGGAACATATAAAGGATTCAACTCCCGATATATAGTTACTTGCAACACCTTCGGCAACGGGTTCAAGAAGATATTTTGCCGGGTCCCCTTTGGCACTTCTTTTCAGGGATTCATATACCGGCGCATTCTCAGGATGAGTGAGATTCTTTCTTATTCTCTCTATATCACCACTGTTGACAAATACTCTGGGATGACCGGAAGGTACATATGCCGGCGGCGCATTATAATTATGAATTATCGCTTTTTTGCCCTCCGCCTCAAAAATATCCTCCGCCGGAATTACATCTCCTTTTTCATAGGGAAAATATTCCGGATGATTTGAAATCACCACTTTGTCAACATCCACCCCGGGAACACGTGATCTTATCTTAACGTCGTAATTCCCCTTCCTTACGGGAAAAATCATTCTTATCCACAGCCATTTCCCCACGGAAACCTCGGGTTTGCCGGAATAACCGTTGCAATAATAAACCTTTGCGGGAGTATCACCAAGTCCGCAGAAAAAGCTCTGACTGATATCGGAAAACTTAACCCGCACATACACGTTATAGGAACATTCCTCCGTCAATTCAACATTAAAGGATAAGTCGCCGGGCTCAGCACCTAAATTCGCGGAATTTCTGACAGTTGAACGAACACAAATTCCGCCGGAAGCACTTTCATCCTGCTGGGGAGAAAAATTCTTATTAAGAATCTCCTCTGCCTCATGCATTTCAAAAGTCCACTTTACCTCTGCAAAACCGTTTATACAGGGAAAAACGGTTGAAAAAAACAGCAGAACGGCGAGAAAAATTTTTAGCTTCATAGAAATCTCCTTTACTCACCAGAAACGATTACAGAGCTGCTTTGCACTGTTGCAGTTTCACCATTTACGTAATCCAAATATGCTTTCAGGTTAAATTCACCGGGATACTTTAACGGAAAATCAATAATCCTTATTCCGAACATATTATCGCTGCCGAATTTTTTTCTTGCTCTGTAACGTTCAGATACGGTTCCGTCTGAATCGGAAAGCTCAACACCGTATTCTAAAATATCAAAATTCAGCGGATTATAAATTTCAGCAAAAGCAACTATTTCTTTGCCGTTATTATACATTCTCTTATCAAGGGTAATCCCGGGAACAAAGTCAGCAATTTCAGCGAAGTTAGCATATATTGTTACATTCTTACAAAGGTTTCCGACTGTTACGGAATATGCTTCTGATGAATTTACGATAGTCTTTACTCCGCCAAGGGTATAATATTTCAGATAATAGCCCTCGTTGGGTGTAAGCGTTATAACTTCAGAAGAATCTGCAAGAACTTTAGATGCACCGGTAACCTTACCTCCCGGAGACCAGGATTTTCCGATACTGTAGTCTTTTGTAGCAGTCATACCGTCAGCGGGATTTGAATTAGGCGGAGTATATGATATAACCGATATCATATTCATAGCCGACTTATGCTCAATTGCTTTCTGAACAATTTTAGGGGTTGAAAGTATGGGAACGTAATATTTTCCGCCAATTATCCTTACAGGCCCCGGCATATACCATTCACCCTTCTGATATATGGAATGTCTGTAAACCTTATGCTTTCCTGCAGTATATTTAACATACCATCCATACTGGGATAAAGTTGCGGTATCACCTTCATAGCTTACCTCTGCACCCATATAATCCGCATATTCTTCCAGATCAACGTAGGCAACACCATCATAATCATAAACTCTGAAGGCTGTCGTCATCAGAAGATCCATATTAACGGGAATATACTTGACATCCGATTTAACGATATTTGCTTTTACTGAATAATCACGCTCAATACAGACATCAGATACCCTTGTGAAAGTATATTTTCCTTCCGGAACCTTCACTGCCGCAACGCCGGATGACTCAGGAACATCAACTGTCTTTGCAAAACCGTTGCCGCCTTCAATACTCCAGGTTCCTGCGGAAAGTCCGTCAACCTGAAGAAGATAGCTTTCTTCTTCTCCGCCGAACTCAAAAGTCAGCGAGTCAGAAAAACGTTCATATGATTTTGAAAGGAAAACTATTCTGTCTTTTATGCCTACTCCTATATGAGTTACGGTTTCAAATTTACTTACCTCTACAGGCTTAATTTCTTCTGAATTATCCGATACCTGCATAACGTTTAAGAAATAGTCTTCTCCGTCAGATACCTTCGGCGAAAGCTCAACTCTCCACTTTCCGTCTTCCAGCTTAGACGTCGCGGTATAGTTTTTTTCGCCAACGAGAAATTCCTTTCCTGTTCCTCCGACAACCGTAAATTCAGCATTATCGGCTTCAGGAAGAAGAGTATCAACAGTAAGTCTTCCGTTATATCCGTTTTCCGTTCTTGCAATCGTCGTTCTCGAACCGTTTACGGAGGGTTCCTCCTGAGAATGGATAAGCCAGGTCTTTTTCGAAGCTGAATCGGAAACAACCTTATCAAATACTATAAGCACACCGGGATAAACCTCGTCGAAAAGGTTGTTGAACATAAAGGTTCTGGTATATTCCTTTGCCCTGCCATCATAAGCGGACGTAAGGTCACCCTTCAGATATGTAAATTCCGGCTTATTCATATTATTTCCAAACCCGTGAGCCAGAACCTTTGTATACGAGGTATGCTCACCCGTAAAATCCTCAAAGGTCTCGGAGGCTTTGAAGTCCACATACTGACCGCCCGCTGAAGGATATGATGCTCCGAATACCGAGCGTTCATTTTCACCTTCAATAAGCATACTGTTATGAGCAATTGTCTGCTTATTGTATCCGTAGTCATGAGCATTTCCGTATGAGCCGTAAACTCCGCTGTCAATCGCAAGATTTCCCTTATAATATATTTCGAATTCGCCTGCATCAAGATGCTGATGCCCTCCGAAAAATCTTTCAGGTGCTTTCATACTGACAACCATAGTATCTGCACCTTTGCCTTCCTCCCATCCCGTGCGGGCAACCATCGTGCCGTTTACAGTACCGTTCCAGGTTGAAAGCGGAAGCTCTTCATAGGTTTCAAACCCGACCGAGGGATTATTCAGCGCAAGAAACAGAGCTACATTATCGGTCATTCCAAAATCCTTGCCGTATCTGTTAGACCTGTACATTTCCTGCTTAAAATAGGAATTTTTATAAAGATTAGCAGCCAAAAACGCCGGAAACGTCGAAGGATAGTAAACATTTTTATCTGAATTATCGTCTCCATCCTCAATAAATGCTCCGTCGGGACGTCTCATATATATTGTCTGAAAACCCTGGTTTTCCTGATTTTTACTTAAAAGCGAATCATAGCCTATAGGCTTCAGCAATGCCTTAAGATAAAGCTCGTGAGACTGTCTTAAAAAATTTCCGTAATATACTCCTGCAGGATGACCTGAACCGCTATCGTAGATATAATTAAAAGTAGGAATATATTCGTCAAATACCCGTTGTGAAACATAATTATAGGCTTCAGGATATTCATCATATACAGCAATGGCAAAAGCAAGATAATCTCTCATAAGAGACTGCTCGCAACTATGCCCCATCGCATATGCCTTCTGCCTTGAGGGAGGCCAGCCGATTTCGGAATTGGCGGCGTGACTGATACAAAGCCTTATTATTGCTTCCTTCTGCTCATCTGTAAGCAATGGATAGCACCAGTCATAAACAATTGCAGCATAAAACGTAGCAGTACATTGAGCAAGCGACCACTTACTTCCTGCAGTACCGCCGGAATAGATAAGAGAATCAAGATAATTTATTATTCCGCTTGTAGCTTTCTGCCCGTAGGCTTCATTCTGAGAAACACAATAATACAGCGCACACAGAGAAATATAGTTGAGATATTCTGCATTGCCGTTATCTGTTTTTCCGGAAGCAATCGTATTCGGGAGAATACAGTCATAATTTTCGACAATTATTGAATTCATCCGTGAATTATATGCAGCATTTTCCGCAGATGTAAGATTCCTTTTTATTGTTTTCACATCATTTGCGGTCAGAAGAACCCTCGGATGCGAAGCTGTAAAGGGATAGTCTGTTTCCGGATATTCCGGAACATATCTTTCATCGAAAATGTCGTACGGTATTTCACCGATACCTTCAGGAACGAAGGTAGAGCTCTGTGTAAGAATCACTTTATCTATAAGCACATTCATTTCACGGCTTTTAAATTTCATAGTGTGCTCTCCCGCTCCGAGAGTCACTTCAGAAACCTTATACCATCTGTATTCCACATTTCCCGTTATCTGACAGTATGTATATGCTCCGTCATCAAAGCTGAACCAGAAGGAATCATGAGCATTATGAGTACTGCGGGCACGTACATAAATGCTGTAAATGCCAAGTCTTTTAAGATTAAAGCTTTCAAGTGTTACAACTGATTCAGTTGCACCGCTGTTGCAACGCACAGCCTTACCGCCTGAAGCCTCTGAATCATCTGTAAGCTCGAAGGTTTCCCCGGATATTACTCCGCTTTCCAACTCATATACGATATTGGCAGGCAAAAGAGAGTATTCCCGTTCCTCTGCAAATATCAGCCCGGAAGGAAGTGCTGTAAGCATTATCAAAAGGATACTTAGCGCTCTGATATAGATTTTCATAATTATTCACCAAAATATTCCTGAGAATATGCAAAAGGATGCATTTCTTCCGCACTATCCCATATTACGGTTAATATAGAAAAGTTATTTGTGTTTTCTCCGACAGTAAGTGTCAGTTCTTCAAAATTATTTGCTCCGGGTTCTATGATATTGTATGAAAAATCAGAATCAACAAGCTTTCCGTTGCAGTAACAAACTGAAATTACCGTATAAAGCTTAGCACCTGAATTTCCGCCAGCAGCCGAAACAGGAACCATGAGATTAACTTTATTTCCTTCAGCAATAACCGGATCGCCACCGTCTTCTCCGCTATACAAAACAGTCCCCATTGTTATTTCATCAGAAATATTATAATCCTTTTTCATGTATTTAACTGTAATCTGAGATTCATAAAAATAAGATACGCCGGAGCTTGCTTTTTTTAATATCAGAACAAATGAACCACCGGCAATTCTTTCTTCCTCCGGAACGAAAGTACAATTAAAACGACTTGTTGCTGAGTCTATCGGATTCGTTGCAATTTCGGGAACCGGATCGGAAAAATCAAGATTTCTTCCACCGGTGCTGTTTATATACGCTCTCACTTCATCAAGGGTGGAATAATGCGAATACGTCATTGTAACGGGTTCGGGATTATACGCATTTCTTGCTGAATAAGTTATCTCGGTTATTTGCGCACCGGAAGGAAGGGAGCTTAAATCAAACTCAGCATATCCGTATTCGTTATTGATAACATTGAACTTATCCTTTCCCTGACGTATATAGGCACCCTTGGAGCTGAAAAAAGCATTGACAGGAATAACCGCTGTTTCAGCTTCTCTGAAATGAAGTCTGTATATTTCTTTATCCGTTCCTTCAGTTATTACGATGGATGCAACATATCCGCCGGGTTCAAAATCATATTCAATGCTCATTTCACCTGCGTTTGAAACTGCATTTATTTCAGGAAGAAGTTCAGATGAAACCGGAATCTCATCAATTCCGAAATAATAATCTCTTTCAGGATTCTCAGCTTCAAATCCCGGCACGGGTATATCTGCAACACCCTCATCTGTATTCAGAATAACATTCAACGATGTGAGAAAAAGTTCAGTTGCCGTTATTTCTTCACATGCACCTACATAAGTGAACAATATAATCATCGCAAGAACAATATGAATGAATTTTTTCATCATCTGATACACCACTTTCTTTTTTTAATAATCTGCACAAAACACTTGAACTACACGGTCAAATGTTATATAATAATCATACAACACAACCACATTGTTGTAAAGACCAACTTTGCTCCAACTTCGGAACTTTTCCGCCATTAAATTCACAGGAGGAATAATTATGCAGAAAAATGAAAATTCGGTACGGCAAAACTGTCATGTTTTTGAATATATCAATGCTAAAAATGAGAAAGGTTTCCTGCACAGTCATATAGAAGCAACAGAGATAATATTTGTAAAAAAAGGGCCGCTGGATATTTACCATGAGCAGATAAAATACACTTTGAATGAGGGCGATATCTTTGTTATAAACCCCGAAGAGCAGCATTTTACCGAGGGATTCTGCGGCACACACATTCTCGTTGCAATCCTTGGAAGCGGAATAATATCAAGCTTTTACAGAAACTATGAAAATATTTGTAATTTCATTCCGGCGCAGGCTCAGGCAGAAAATAAGATTCAAGCTCTTATTCTGCAATCAATGGATTTGGTTTCAAATCTTAAGATGAACAAATTCGCACAAACATATATAGGAAACGACCTCTATGATAAAACCATAATAAAACTTGAAATTCTTAAGGTTTACAGTTTACTCGCTAAGTATTTCAATAACATAGAGAGACAGAAATCCTCATTCCCCTCCGCAACCTCCAAAACTATTGAGGATTTTATAAAAAATAATCTGGAAAAAAACATTTCCATCAAGGATTTTGCAAAATTATTGAATTATTCGGAATCGTATACGGGAAAAATAGTAAAGAAAATACTGGGAGGAACCTTTAAAAAAGCAGTAACAAAACATAGAATTGATAAAGCATGCGAGCTTCTTTACGATACAGACTACTCAATTGAGTTCATTTCCGAACAGTGCGGTTTCAATACCTCGAGGGCATTCTTCAAGCAATTTTCAAATATTGTCGGAATGAGCCCCAGTCAGTATCGCAAAAGTAAATTTAAAGTAAAATAAGAACCTAACGAAAAACTATCGAGATAAAGCTCGTTTTTTCGGAGAAGCTTGTTGTGTTATCAACAATAATAAAACAGGATGGAGCATCAGCTCTCCATCCTGTTTGTATTTTCAGAACACACTTATTAACATATCAAATAGCATATCCGGGGTAGATAGCTTCAGAGAGGTTTAATTCGTCAATAAGATGTGAGTCTGAAAGTCATATTTCCTTAACTAATATTACCATACAGCAACAAATAAGTCAAGAGTTTAAGTGCATTATTAAAAATTAAATCAAAAATTTCACTTTAGATTTTCACAGTTTCATCACAAAACTATCACAATAATTCATTATTAACGCCTCTCCGATATTTGCATAAATTATAATAACAACGATGTTAAGAAGGTGTTTATAATAAAAAAAATTCTTATAATTGGCGGCGACGAAAGACAAATTACCGTTGCTGAAGAATTTAAAAACGACGGTTATATTACGGATATTTACTGCCTCGGTGCGCATGATACTTTAGATTCCTTTAACAAGGAAAATCAGTATGACGCAGTAGTCTGCGGACTCCCCTTTTCACGTGACGGAGTGCATATCAATGCACCGTTATCCGAAATAAAATCAGAAATATCCGTTATTAAAAAAGCAATAAAAAAAGACGGCATACTGTTCGGAGGCTCTGTTTCATCGGATATTATATCTGAATTTGAAAATTCCGGAATACGTTTTATTGATTATTATAACGAGGAGCTTGCTCTGAAAAACGCCATACTTACTGCAGAAGGCGCATTTTCGCTTGCAGTAAGCGAATCTCCCTTCGCTCTGTATGGTGCAAAATGCCTTATTGCGGGATATGGCAGAATAGGAAAGTATTTATCGCGTCTTCTCAGTCCGACAGGGGCAGAAATTTCTGTTTCAGCACGAAAACCCGCTGATATAGCCATGATCTCTGCATACGGCCATACTGCGGTTTTAACCTCAGAGATTAATCGTGGAATTGAAAAATACGACTTTATTTTCAATACAATACCTTCAAGGATAATTTCAGATGAATCAGCCGGATATTTCGGGAAAAATCAAACCTATATTGAGCTTGCATCATCACCGGGAGGCCTGAATCCTGAGATATTAAGAAAAAACAACATAAGGTTTATTCCTGCTTCATCTCTTCCCGGCCGATTTTCTCCGGTAACAGCAGGTAAAATAATAAAAGATACAGTAATAAATATTATGGAAAAGGAGGTCGGATGAATTGGAAAAGATTACACTCGGTTTTGCTCTGACGGGTTCATATTGCACCTTTGGAAAGGTTATACCTGAGATCAGAAGAATCGTTTCATCAGGCTATAAGGTTATTCCGATTATGTCTGAAAATGTATATTTAACCGATACACGATTCGGCAAAGCATCTTTTTTCCGCGAAGAGCTGTTAAATATTACCGGCAACGAAATTATAAGCAATATTAAAGATGCAGAACCGATAGGTCCCAAAAATCTTCTTGATGCATTGATAATTGCACCCTGCACGGGAAATACACTTGCAAAGCTTTCGTCAGGCATAGCGGATACAAGCGTTACAATGGGAGCTAAGGCAATATTAAGGAATGAAAAACCGGTTATAGTTGCGGTATCAACCAATGACGGTCTCGGAAATGCATGCAAAAACATAGGCAACCTATTGAATTATAAAAATTATTATTTTGTTCCCTTCAATCAGGATAGCCCGGATTCCAAGCCACGCTCTGTGGTTGCAGATATGAAACTTATATTACCCACTCTTGAAAAAGCACTTAAAAGAGAACAGATACAGCCTTTGATTTACAGATAATAACAACCCGGTATTGAAAAATACCGGGTATGATAATTATTATTTCTTTTTCCTGATCCCTGTAACAGTGAGCAAATTACCGTTTACCTTAAAATCAATATCCATTCCGGCAAAAAGCATACTGTACAGTCTTTCGGGTTCCTCCTGATAAGAAGGTCTGGGATCATCTGCAAGACATTGTATTACTGCAGTTCGCTTTTTCTCAGGTATCTTGCAAAGCTCCTCCTCAGGTATGAAAACCTCAAGCTTATGGAACTTATTCTCTTCGGCATAACTGCCTGATGCCTCCGGATGGCAATCGCAATACGGAATATAGGGCTTAATATCATAAACAGGCGTATTATCGAGAATATCAACGCCGGATACAAGAAGCACTTCACCATTTTCTCCGTCTTTCTCAATTCCGAGAAGTCTGACCGATGACAATCCTATGGAATTGGGTCTGAAGGGAGATCTGGATGCAAATACACCAACCCTTTTATTGCCTCCCAACCTTGGCGGGCGCACCGTTGGACTCCATTTTTCCTTATGGGCTTTGCTGAAATCAAACAAAAGCCATATATGAGAAAATTCCTCCAGTCCTTTAAGAGAAGCCGGATTTCTGAACTCAGGATAAAATATAATTTTTCCGGTCAGGGCTTCAACTCTACCGCTTTGCCTGGGAATTCCGAATTTTTCGGTAAAATCAGTTCTTATATATGCAATAGGTTTAATCTGCATTGTATTATACTCTACTCTTTCCAGATGATAAATCCGTAGCTCGCAAGAATTTCCGTATATTTAATCAGTCTTTCATAAAGAGGCTCCGATTTCTCACCAAATTCGCTCCTTACAAATTCCGCAATGGTTCCTACGGAATTTACTCCGTTTATATGTTTCCAGATAAAGCTTCCGTTTTCATCCAGATGAACATAGCTGACCTTCGGTTTCTTAAAAAGCTTCTGAGCTATCCGGTTAAAAAAACCTCTATTATAAATAATTATACTGATTTTTCCGTCTTCCTCTTGTTTATACGAATACTTATCATTAATCAAAGGAATGCGCTCAAGATAGTTTTCCTCAAGTTTTTTCTTTTTCATTTTATGCTTCTTTTCTTCCATACGGAAAACTTAAGAACGGTAAGGATTATTACGGCAAAAAGCACCAGTCCGCCGATATCGGAAACCGTTTTACTGATTCCCAGCATACCTGATAAATCAATAACCTTATCAAGTCCGAAAACTGCAAGAAGAGCAAGCGCGATTCCCACAAGACCTTCCCCTGCTATCATTCCGGAGCAGAAAAGAATACCGTCGTTGATTATATTCTTTTTCTCTTCCTCCGGTTTCTTTATTTTTTCAACAATAAGTCTTATAATTCCGCCAACCATAATGCAGGCATTAAGCTGAACGGGAAGATATACGCCGATTGCAAAGGGGAGAACGGGAATTCCTATAAGCTCGACTGTTACGGCAATGAATACACCGGTAAACACTAGTGCCCAGGGCAGATTTCCTTCCATAACACCTTCTATAATAAGCTTCATAAGTGTTGCCTGAGGTGCACCAAGCTGCTCTGAACCAAAGCCCCATGCCGCATCAAGAAGGTATAAGGTTCCTCCGATAGCAAAAGCTGCCGCCACAACACCTATTATTTCACCAATCTGCTGCTTTTTAGGTGTTGCACCAAGCAGATATCCGGTTTTTAAATCCTGTGAGGTATCTCCTGCAATAGCAGATACAATACAGATAATTGATCCTATAGCAATGGCACTTGCCATACCGGAAATTCCATCATCACCCGTAAATTTGAGCACAAGGGTTGTTATAAGAAGTGTTGCGATAGCCATTCCCGAAACGGGATTGTTACTGCTTCCTACAAGACCAACCATTCTTGAAGATACCGTTGCAAAGAAGAATCCGAATACAACAACAATTATTGCACCGATAAGGCTTACGGGTATTGCAGGAATAAGCCAGACAAGGAGGGTAAGAACAACGATAGCAGCTATAACTATTTTGATACTTATATCAGAGCTTGTTCTTTCCTGCGATGTATTCTTTGAACCGGAAATACTTTTCATAGCACCGCCAAAGGTGGTTATTATGAGGGGCAGAGATTTAATAAGACTGATAATACCTCCTGCCGCAAGTGCACCTGCGCCGATATATCTTACATATGTTCCCCAGATTGCACCTGCTCCTCCCTCTGCGAAAAGAGTTCCGATTGATTCAGTTCCGGGATAAAGAATAATATCTGCTCCGAAAAGAACTATAAGAGGAATAAGAACGAGCCAGCTTAAAACACCGCCGGCAAACATATATGAAGATATTCTGGCTCCGCAGATATATCCCACACTCATAACCGCAGGATAAATCTGAGTTCCTATTTCGCCTGCATAGCCTTTTACTCTGAAGGATATTTCTCCGGATACAACCTTAAGACCGTCTATAATAAACTTAAATATGGCTGCAAATCCCATTCCGGCAAATACAGTTGTTGCATTCGCTCCTCCCTCTTCTCCTGCAAGAAGAACTTCAGCACAAGCTGTTCCTTCAGGATAAGGAAGAATACCGTGCTCTTTAACAATAAGTGCGTTCCTTAAAGGAACCATAAAGAAAACACCAAGAAGTCCGCCAAGAAGGGCAATCAAAGTAATTTCAACAATCCCGGGCTTATCCATCTTTCCTTCAGCCGCCCATAAAAACAAGGCAGGCAAAGTAAAAATAGCTCCCGCCGCAAGAGATTCACCTGCAGAGCCCGTGGTCTGCACAAGATTGCTTTCCAGAATCGAATTCTTGCGCATCATAACTCTTATTACTCCCATTGCAATAACCGCCGCAGGAATGGATGCAGATACGGTCATACCTACACGCAATCCGAGATATGCATTAGCCGCACCAAATACAACAGCAAGTATTATGCCGATGATAATTGAGGTTACGGTTATTTCGGGGGTAACCTTTTCAGCCGGAATATATGGCTTGAATTCATTTTTCTTTTCCATAACAGTCTCCATTTCTTTTTTATTTGATTCATTATATCAAATTTACAGAAAAAAATCAACCTTTACAAAGTTTTTCAAGAATATCTTTAAGAATGCAATAGAATTCTTCTGTTGACTTTATACTGAGTCTTTCTTTCACCGTATGAATATCGTGCATAACAGGCCCGACGGAAATACAGTCAAACCCGCTGATTTTACCGGCAAAAACCCCACATTCAAGTCCTGCATGAATTGCGCAAACCTCCGGCGTTACACCGAGTTTTTTTTCACAGCACTCAATATATATTTTTTCCATAACCGACGAAGGATTATACTCCCACGGAGGATAATGACCGCATGCCTCAAAATCAAGCTCAAGGGATGCAGCAATCCGTTTCATCTTATCTTCAAGAAATGAAAGTGCCGTTTTTTTATTACTCCTCAGAGTATACACAAAGCAAACCGAATCATTTGAAGTTTTTACTACCCCGAGGTTAGAAGAGCTTTCAACAAGTCCTGCTATTGTTGCACTCATGGAAATAATGCCGTTTGGTGACGAATAAAGAAGCATAACAATCTTATCAGTTGCCATCCTATCAATTACAGATAAATCCTCTGTAAGTTCCGAAATACTGATATCGTAAGCAAAACCTTCCTCGCGATCGAGAATCTCAGTTTTTATTTCCGACAGTAAACTTTCCAGAATTTCTGTATTCCCGCCGTTAAAAGCAAGCTCCATCACACAGGAATTGGGAATAACATTGCCTTTATCTCCACCGTTTATGCTTATAAGCCTGCAAGCTGCTTTATTAACTGCAGAATCAAGAACACGTCCCATAAGCACGTCTGCATTGACTCTCAGCTTGTTTATATCCGCCCCCGAATGGCCTCCCTTCAGACCCGAAAAAGAAATACCGATTCTTCTGCCCCTGTATTTCTCCCGACAGACTTTTACTTCGGTTCTGAACTCAAATCCTCCTGCACAGGAAACAGTTACCTTACCGGGGTCTTCGGAATCAATGTTAATCATTCTTTTTCCCTTCACCAGCTCCGGAGAAAAGCCGAGTGCACCGAACATACCTGTTTCTTCGTCAGTTGTAAGAACGGCTTCTATTGGCGGATGAATAAGATTATCCGAGGCAAGTATGGCAAATATCATTGCCACGGCTATACCGTTATCTGCACCCAGGGTTGTTCCCTTCGCTTTCAGATAATCACCTTCAACATACAAATCAAGTCCGTCATTATAAAAATCTATATTACAGTCCTCCGTTTTCTGCCAGACCATATCAAGATGCCCCTGAAGAATAACCGGCTCTGAATCCTCGTATCCTTCAGTTCCATTCTTATATATTACAACATTATTATACTCATCACGGATAGCTTTCAGCTTATTCTTATCGGCAAATTCCAGACAGTAGCTGCTGATTTTATCCATATATCCCGATCCTCTCGGAATTCCGCTTAATTCTTCAAAATATTTAAATACAGAAGCAGGTTCTATTTCTTTTAATTTCATATTATCAGTTCCTTTCCGTTATCAGATTGATATTTCTTCTTATTATATTTCTGCCTTTATATGCAAGCGCATACTCCTTGTATTTTTTCTTAAACTCCTTTTGGGAAAGAGTGTTTATATCATCTATTTTTAAGAGCAAATCCTTTTTGAAAGCATCAAAAGGAGTTATCTCTGCATTCTTATTCATAGGACAACAATCCTGACACACGTCACATCCCCATGCAAATCCGTTTGAAGCAATCAGCTTTTCTTCATCACCGGAAATATTGTTTACCTGAGTCAGATGAGAAATACACGTAGTATAGTCAATGCCCTCATTATTTATAGCACCGGAAGGACACTTTTCAACACAAATTCCGCAATTAAGACATTCTTTTATATTAACCTGAGCGGTTGTTATTTTCCTCTTTATGAGTGCTGTTGCAATAAAAACATAAGAGCCGTATTTTTCATTTATCAAAAGTCCGTTTTTTCCAATGACACCCAAGCCCGCCTTAAGTGCTGAATTTCTTTCATCCAGCGGAGAAACATCTATAAGTATTTTATATTCACTTTCTCCGGCTTTTTCGAGGATATTCTCCATAATCCTTCTGCCAACCTGATGATAGTCCTTGCCGCGGGTATATTTTGAAAGATACGAATCAGCTTCACCGGCGTAATAAGGTATCAGAGCAATGACAACAGAAGAAAAGCCTTCTCCGTTATAAGGAAGGCTTCCGATATATTCGATATTGAATTCGGCAGCTGCTTTTTTTATTTTATCCATAAAATCACTCAGTATGATTTTATCAGATTTTCATCTGATTGTAAAGAAAACACGCCGCAAAAAATTGCGGCGTTTCAGACTGTCGAAAAAGTCCAGAAAAGTCTGGGCTTTTTCTTCGTTTCATGGTATAATATCCATGGGTGATGAAAAATGATGCAAAAAGGATATGAGAACAGATACCAAGTTGCAATGATAAGTATA
>JAZQFU010000095.1:0-9065 GCA_045539675.1 Clostridia bacterium
TTTGCAATCCCCACAAACCCCAACCGGGTGCTCAGTCGCCGCACGGCTGCTGCGCATTGTGAAGCAGTTCGAATCTCCGACGTCTACCGTTCAAAGGGTGTTGTAACGGGCGTCATATTTTCATCCCAGATAAACAGTTTGAATTCGCTGTCTGAATCCGTACCGAGGGGACTTTTGATGATTTCAAAGCTACCCGGATTAACCGTGTAGGTTTCCATTGTGGTTTGCTTTAAAATCTGACTGTTTTTATAAAACTCCGCAGTAAATAGAATAAGATTTACCGGTTTATAATAGTAATTTGAAAGTCTTGTTGTAACGGTTCCGTTGCCATCTTCATCTGCTGCGTTCGTAAGAAGAATCCGGCTGTCGGGCGGAGTTGAATTTATCGTTCTCATAACCGGCTTGGCATAGGAGTTGGCATCAAGATAAATCTTATATTCGCCCGCTTTAAGAGGACTTACACGGTAGGTTTTTGAAAAGCCCGCCGTTTCTTCAGGCAGCTGGTCAATTAAAACCGTATTTCCCTCGGGGGAAATAATCCTTACCGATACGTTTTCTCCGGTTTTCAGATTGCCCGAAATTGTAACAGTCTGAGTAATATAATTAATCTCTGCACCAAATCCCGAAACATATCTGGATGTGTTATTGAGTTCCTTCTTCTTATCAGTTATAGCCCTGATGGCTTCAATTATTTCTGCATCGGTTGAGTCTTCCGTAAGCTCACTTGCCGAAGCACAAAGAACCTTCAATTCCCCAAGCTCCGATGACGATTCGTAATCATCAAAGTCAGTATTCTTAAGGATTGCTTCAAGCCTTGCAAACTGATTTACCTCTATTTTAAAGAAATATCCGCCCTTGGTATACCATATATCACCGTAGGGATCCAGAGTCATAAGTGAACAGCTGCTTACAATAGTTTTATAAGCCATAGTATCGGGATTAATAACTGTAACAGTCCATCCTGCCGTTGTGTATAAAAGTCCGTCTGCACCCCATCTTAAATAAAGGGGACGTGCCAGAGCCTCTCTGTCATCACCGGGTTTGACCGAAACATATTTTTTCACCTCAAAGGTTTCGGGATCGAGGGCGAATACCAGTCCCTCTTTTTCCGAGCAGCCCCATAAGAGACCGTCGGGGCCGAAGGAAAGCTCACCAATGGTTTTTGAGGTTTTTCCGACTATGGGTAAATCGGGAACAAACGGTTCGGTTACAACAGTATTTGTATTTGTATCAAATACTGCGATTTTTGCCTGAGTTTCGGTGGGAGTAATTCCCAGACCGCCTCTTATTGTTCCGCTTAAGTAAACCAGATTATCTTTAACTGCAATACCTGTAATGGACTGATTGGGTATAACATTTCTGAAAACCTCTGCCGACGGATTTCCGTATGTATCCTCAGTATAAATTGTGAGTGCGCCGCCCAGCTCATTATAGCCCGACATGGTTCCCACATAAAGCTTGTCGTTATATCCCTTTATGACGAAGGGTCTGTCCTGACCTTCCTCAATATCGTATACCATTGCAGGATTAGCGCCCGAGCCCTGATATTTACCGTCGGTTTTATACTCTATGTAGTTCCAGCTCTTTTGGGGGTCATATCTCCAGAGCTCTGCTCCGGTATAAAGCCCGAAATAGGTTTTACCGTTTAAGAAGCCTACTCCCTCATTCTGCTTCCAGTAGGGAAGCTTATATATAAACTCATTGGTATTAATATCATAGGCTGCCATTGCAGTCTGATAACCACCCATATAGATTACTCCCTCAGGTGAAATTTCAACAGACTGAATCTGAGGCCCTTCTTCAGCAAGCTTATCAAGCTGCTTGATTATAATATTATTATTCTGAGGATTGAAATAGCCGACTTTATTCATAATGTTGGTTCTGAATGCCAATACCTTTTCGCCGGAAGGCAAGGTTACCCATTGAGAAAATTCGGCTTCCTCATGTGCGCTCAGATTGATATTCTTAATCCAGGTTCTCGTTTTGTTTACTATGTCTATCTCATATATACATTTATTGTATTCTATAGAATAAAAAACATTTTCATTGAAGGGAGACGGGTCTGAAGGTGCTCCGCCGGCAACCAGAGTGGCAACATACGGATTATCCTTTTCTATAACCCAGCAGCCTGAACCTGTCTGAGCAACAATACGTTCTGAATTCTGCTTAAGGTTATATACAATAGATGAGCCGAGACTTACCAGCTCTTCGATTTTACCGGTTGCTCTTTCTATTCTGAATACCTTGGTATTGCCGTCGCCTACGCCTGTTCCGGCATAGATATAATCCTTATCTGCATCCACGCCCTTAACATAGTGGCAGCCGGCATCCAGAGGTCCATAGGTTTTAATATTGTTTGAAGCTATATCATATTCATAAACGCATGCACCCGTGGTATAGTAGCTTCCGAGAAAAATTTTTCCGTCGCTGCTTACGTTACCACCGTCCTGAGAATGAATGGAAACACCCGGATACATTTCCTTGTATTCTCCGGTTATGGGATCGTAAACATCAAAGGTATTACCCGGTTCATAATGAATCCAAACCTTTCCGTCGGAGGCAGTCTTCACAAGATGCGCCATTTTATATGTTTTCGTGGTATTTTTTTCGAGGATTACTTTACCCGTAAGAAGATTGCAAACAAAGAATTTTCCTCCCTGAGTGGTAAAGCATATCAGGGGATTTCCGCTCTTATCGTAACAGACTGCACCGCCGTTTACCGAAGCGGAGAAAACACCTCTGCCATACTCCTGAACTTCGCCGAATCCGGGAAAATCAGCTTCCGAAGGGGCGGCAATTGCCCCTTTCGGAAAACAGATGCAGCCGAATAAAAGCACGAATGCTAAAATTTTACTTACTGATTTCAACTGTATTTTCTTTTTCATTCCATTTAACCTCATATCCTAATTTCTCTGAAATTAATCTTACAGGTATATACTGTCTTCCCGACAGTATCTGCGGACATATATCAGAGGTTATTTTTTCGCCATTGAATGTGTATTCATTTTTACCTGCAATCATAGAAAGCTCGCTGCCTTCTTTTTTAGCTGTAATCATTCCCTTATGAACATTCCATTCTACCGTATAGCCAAGCATTTCGAGGTATGCTCTGTAGGGAACGTAGGTTGTTCCGTTATAAAGCTTAACAGTTCCCGTAACGTCGTAATCGTATTCAAGCTTTTCGCCTTCGAATATAATATCAATATCATTCTGAGGCTTAACATAGGGGGTTTTATCCCTTAATCCCTTGATATCGCGGATTGCGTATTTAATTACGTCTTCGTCGGTATCTTCCGTGAAGGTTTTTGCATTGGAAATTGCTTTCTGAAGCTCAGTCCATTCCTCCTCGGTATAATCGTCTTTATTAAGCTTTTCAAGAGTTTTTAAAAATCTTGTAAGTCTTTCATACTGATAAACCTCCAGGCATTCAAGCTTCTGACCTCTTACATACCATACATTGCCGTAGGGGTCAAGGGTCATAAGAGAAATATCATGATTGTTAAGCCACTTGAATTCCATGGTTTCGGGATTAAGAACGCTAACCTTCCAGCCGGCTATGGAATAAAGCATACCGTCGTCTCCCCATCTTATATAACAGGGTCTGAAGGAGTTGATAACGTTGGCTCCCGGAACGATTGCAACCGACTTTTTAACCTCAAAGGTATCGGGATCCATTGCGAATACAATACCGTCTTTGTTTGAGATTCCCCAGAGGAGTCCGTCAGGGCCGAAGGAGATTGAGCCGATAGCCTGAGAGGATGTTCCGATACCCGGAATATCGGGTTTGAATCTTTCAATTACTTCCTTTTTATCCAGGTCGAAAATCAGCATTTCTGCTTCGTTATGGGGATTTTCGGAGCCAAGACCGTTTCTTATGCTTGAGCTTAAATATGCGTAATTGTCTTTTATTGCAATACCGTGGATTGTCTGCTCGGGAACAAGATTACGGTAAACCTCTGCTTTGGGAGGATTAACACCGTCTTCCTCTTCAAGTATTGTGAAGGTTCCTCCCAGCTCTCCGAAGGCTGATACCGTACCTATGTATATTTTGTCTCCGACACCCTGAACAACGTAAGGACGGTCCTGACCGTCATCTATATCGTAAACCATAGACGGATTGGCATCCGGCCCCTGATATTTATCATCGTAATGATAGTAAATATGATTCAGGGGCTTTTCCGGGTCATATCTGTGAATAACCGCATCTGAATAGCATCCCATATATGCTTTTCCGTTCAGGAAGCCAACACCTTCATTCTGGTGCCAGGACGGAATTGAAAATATAAATTCCTTAGTGTTGATATTATAAACACCCATTGAGGTCTGATAACCGCCGCAGAATAGAATTCCCTCCGGAGAAATTTCAACAGACTGTATTGCAGGGCCTGCATCAGCTATTTTATCAAGCTCATGGATTACAGTTTCTCCGGTTTTCGGATTATAATATCCGACTTTCTGCATTTCATTTGTTCTTAAGGCAACAACCATATCTCTGTTGGGAAGCTCTGCCCAGCCTAAGGTCATCATATCTGTTACCGGAGAAACCTTTTTGTGCTCTCCGGTAGCTACATTGTATTCGTAAATTCCGTTACCTCTCTGATGGTAGAAAACATTCGGATTATAAGGAGACTGCTCGTGCTGCTGTCCTCTTGTTCCGTGAGTTATACGGGCTTCCTCCTCCAGAGTTTCAAGATTCACGATAATTAAGGTTTTATTGATTCCTGCAAGAAGCTTGCCGTTTATCAGCTCACAGCTGTATATATTACCGCCGCCTGAATTCCAGAGAAAGTCTGTCTGTTCACCGGTTTCTCTGTCAATTCTTATAACACGGGCATTTTCCGCACCTGTGCCCATGCCGGCATAGATATACTTATCGTCGGCACAAACTCCCTGGGCATAAAATGCTTCGGAATCAAGGGGCCCGTATTTTTTAATTTTGTTTACGGAGGTATCATACATATATACACTTCCGCCCTTTGTTGCATAATCACTTATCCAGAGCATACCGTCATCGCTCATATTTCCGCCGCCCAGCGCGTAATCCACGTAAGCATCATCGGGTTTTGAGGGATCCATCGACTCGGGAGTGATTCCTTCAAAGGTTTGTGCGATGGGGTCATATTTATAAAAGCATGAAGCACCGTTTGTATGCAGATATACACAGTTATCGGGGCCGGGCTGCTGGAACCATGACATTGTATATCCCATCATGGTGTATTCCTCAAGAATTTCACCGGTAAGAAGATTGATTACGTAAAAGAATCCGCCCTGAGTTGAATAGCATAATAAGGGATCGCCGTTTCTGTTATAGCATATTACTCCGCCGTGAGTGGTGGCAGACCAGTTGCCCCGTCCGATTTTTTTAACGGGCTTAAAGTCGGGCAGATTCTGTGATTCGGAGGCGAAAACAGATACCGATGAAAAACATATAATAAATGCTAAAAATATGCTTAAAAATCTTTTCATATTATCCGCTCCCCCTATTTTAAAATAACAAGGTCGTAATCATATCCTTTTGTTTCATAGAATACCGCCTTTGAATAGTTAACACTGTCTCTTACATAATCAGTTATATCCGATTTATCTCCGATTTCAACCTTTCCTGTATTGGTATCTACCGTATAGACATAATTGGGAACTCTGTGAAGCTCTTTTGTAACAGAAGCTGCATTTCCGTCTGCATCGGGTGCAGGATTCTTTGTTAATGTAATCAGATTGCCCTTTATTTCGTAAACTGCACCGTAGAATACTCTGTGAATGGTACCGCGGTTTAGTTCGGGAACCTGAACCGTTTCTTCAAGTCCGTCTGTATCTGCATCAAGGTCATATCTTAATTTCGGAGCCTGAGTAAGCTCGTTATCGGAATTTATGCTGAGAATTACAATATCTCCCTTTGAAATTCCGTCAAGATAAGAAGCTTCGGGAACAAGACAGCTTTTTTCTTTTCCTGTATGGAAATAACTGAGCTTTTTAATGGTTGTATCCTCTTTTTCGCTCCAGATTTCCGATATGCCGGAAACTACGTAAACGTGGTCATAGGAGTCGAATCCGCCGCCGCCCTTTGTTTCGGTTACAAGAATATCTGCTCCAAGAGACTCGGCAGAGGTTTTATATGCAGAAACTGTATAATAGGATTCATCACGGAACATTGCGGTGGGTACTCTGATATCAAATTCATCAGCTTCCGCAGATGTGATATTTTCGTAGGGAATGGTAAAGACCGTGCAGCCGTCATTAAGATATAAATCTGTTCCGAACGATATATTTATGCTGTTATATCTTAAGTATCCGCCGGGAGCCTCCATAAGAGTATTTTCCGGATTTTCTGCATCTCTGTTATAATACAGGGTATCAATTTCTTTAAGCTCTCCGTTTTCATTCAGCTTGTATGAAATAAGCTGAGGCTTAGCCTTACCCTTGGTTTCAATAACGGTTCCCGGATTATTCGGGTCTTCCTCTCTTATCCAGTTAAATAACTGTCTGTAATTTATCAATGCTTTACAGTTCTGACCGGCAACACCGTCAATCGTTATATTTTTTGCGGTTTTTAATTCAACCAGCTGTTTGCCCTCGGTATACATCTTTATGTTAACGTAATCCTGCATCATGCCTTCTTCCCACATACCGATAAAATATGCAAAGCCTGAGCTTCTGGTTGAAATTTCGCTGTAGAATGCTATTTTGCCGTAAGCATCCGCAAAGAATTCTCCGGTAATACCGGGGCTTAAAAAGGTATTTTCCCTCACAAATACCGGATCGGCTTTGATGAGCTTGCCTTCAATATTAAGTCTTGTGGTATTTTCATCGCTGTATATTTCGGAAAGGGCTCCTATGTGAGATGCCGTTCCCACAGTTATGAGAATATAGGATTTCTCTTTTGATTCCTGAATTGAAAGTATGTTATTTGAAGCAATTGAATCAAAGGAAACGTTTTTACCTGCCGCATCCTTTATATCGTATGCTTCATAATCTTCAAGTCTGATGCCTGCTATATTATTTTTAAACCTTATAACCATACCGTCATTCGATTTGGTATCAACAACACCGTTAATATAGCTGTTAATAAATGCAACATCGTATTTTTTATCGTCATCATTATCTATAAGTGTGATGTTGCCGTTTTCTATGCCGTTGAAAAGCTTCTTTGAGAAGGGCTCGAACTTTCCGTTATAAATTATATCTGCGTTAACCGAAAGTGCAACCTTTAATTCTTTGGCATCCTTATTGTAATATATTTTTTCATCTGAATAGCTTACGAATGCATCTGACTCTATAACAAGGGAATTGTTTTTATTTGTTATTCCTGCAAAAAGAATTTTTTCATCTTCAATATCGTAATAAGCCTCAATGCTGTATCCGAGATACTGATTCAGAGAGGTTCCGTCTGTATTAAGACGAAGGCTGCCGATTACCACGGAGTCATCACCTGTGCCGTCTTGTGATGTAAGAGAGGTTACCTCGTTTGATTTTAAAATATCTCTTACACTTGCAATTCCGTGATAAGCCTTGAGAATCGTATTTCCTTTGGTAGCTTCTTTTATGAAGCTGTTGCCTTTAATTCCGACGGTTGCATAGATTTCGGAATTCATAAAGTTATATAATATGCGGATTATATCTTTTGATTTTAAGTTGTCTGTCTGAGAAACGCCTTTGAAAAGCTCTGCCTTGTCAGCCATTGCCAAATAGCCGGCTTCATAGCCGGAATAGTATTCTGCAAATTCCTCGTAGCCCAGCCCACGGCACAATGCTGCAGAAATCATGGGGAGGGTGATTGGAATATCCTTACCGAATTCATTTGCGCTGATACCCTTCATAAGTCCCATTTTATTTAAGGCATCCAGGGTTCCGGACATAAAATGGCGTCTTGCAATATCGGTGTATGGGTGTGTAGGCTCGGTAGTAGGTGTCACGTTCATAATTTCAGCGAGAATTCCTGCAAACTGAAGTCTTGTCATAGGTTCATCGGGCTTGTATTCACCCAGGTTAGCTTTATTATAAAATCCCAGTCCGCTTATAACGTCAAAGTAGAAGCTGTCGCTGTATTTGATTACTCCGTCGCTTTTCTGTACGCCCTTTCCGATATTTCTGAATAAGTGCGGCTGAAAGGTTTCGGGATTATAATCGGAGGGTGCCTGATATATTTTTATATAGCTGTAGTAAACATTAGTTTCGGGTTTAACCTGATCCTGGAAAAACAAAGGAAATACATTTTCATCGCAGAATTTACTTCCATGATCGGATTCACCCATATCGAAGGTGCCTGTATAGTTTCCGTTTACAAAAATATCTCTTAAGGGATTTTCGTTATCGTATACTATCGTAATGGTAACACCGCTTTGTAATGAGGTTGATGCAATATAGCTCTTATCGGTATGAGAATATGCATTTACACCGTTATTCTGAACTATTACGGTAGGTATACCGGAGGTTATGCCATAACCGAAATAGTTACTTCCTCCGTCTACGGTACCCTTTAATGTATATTCAAGAACAACCTTTGTTTCCTCGGGAATCTTGATGGTAGTGCCGAAGGAAACGTGCTGATAAGTTCCTGACTGGGGATGAGTAGGCTCCAGCACGTACTGACCGTTTAAAAAGGAACGCTTGACGTTTCCGAAGCTTTTAACTGTCATTTCGTCGCTTTCGTATCCGGTAACAAAATCTTCGTAGAAATATACCTTTAATTCTTCTGTTTCTTCTGCGACGGCAGGGAATACTGCTGTCGCAGAGAGAATAACAGATATGGCAATAAGCAATGAAAGTATTTTTTTCATATTTATTCTCCTTTCCTTATTGTTGAACCTGTCAACAAAATGCGGAATTTTAATATTTCAGTCGGGGTTGTTATTACTTGTTAAAAGTCTATAAAATATTGCAGATAAGTACCGCTGCTTCCGCTCTGGTCATTATTCTTTCAGGTTCAAAATTGCCGTTGCCTGTTCCTGAAATAATTCCTTTTTGCTTCAGGGAATATACTGCTTCTTTTGCATAATCAGAGATTTTACCGTCATCTGTAAATTTCTCTTCCGATGCGGCTTTTTCCGGCATTACGGCTCTTGCAATCA
>JAZQFU010000096.1:0-2412 GCA_045539675.1 Clostridia bacterium
ATTCCCGGAAGATCGGAAACAAGAAGCTCTTCTCCCTTAACCTTCCTTACTGTTTCTTTAACGGTAACTCCGGCACGGTTGCCAACGTATTCCCTTCCGCCGGTTATTCTGTTGAAAAGAGTTGTTTTTCCGCAATTGGGGTTTCCTGCAAAGGCTATCTTAAGTGACATATAAATCATCCTTTCGGGAAATTATATGCAGAAAATCAGAAATTAAGAATTAGAAATAAACTCCTTCCGTCTTTGCCTGCGGCAAATCCACCTTCCTCAACGAGGAAGGCGCCTTGCGGAATATTTTTAAAATCGTAGGGGCGATTCACGAATCGACCGTTATACGCAAGGAACCACCCGTGTGTCATTCCGTCGGGATTGCGCAGCAAGCCTCCACTGTGTAAGGGGAGGTGGGTTGCGAAGCAACTCGGAGGGGTTGTAATGCGGAGTTGCAAATAAGAATGAAGAATTAAAAATCATTAAAAAGGTCATTGTTGACATAAATCGTTGAATATGATATCATAACTGTACCGAAGAAGATGATTTCATGCCGACAATTTGTGTTTTTTACGGAATCATAGTAAGAATGTATAATGAAAAAAGCGGGAAGCATAGCATACCGCATCTTCATGCAGAATATCAGGAGCATAATGTAGTAATTGACTTTGAAGGAAATATTCTGGAAGGGGAGTTTCCGAAGGCAAAATTAAAACTCCTTGAAGCATGGATTGAGATTCACAGAGAGGATTTGGAAGCAAACTGGAAACTGCTTTCAAGTGGTGATGGCTTTTTTAGAATTGAGCCATTGAAATAGGAGGAGACATATGAAGTATCCAAACGTATTAAGTGTTGTTCCGAATGATGATTATACAGTTATTATTACATTTGAAACAGGCGAAGTAAAAGAATTTAATGTAAAGCCGTATATTTGCGGAGAATGGTTTGGTAAGTTAAAAGATGTATCTGTTTTCAATTCGGTTCATCCTTGCGGAAATACTATTGAATGGGCTGACGGTCAGGATATTGCTCCGCACGAGTTATATGAAATGTCGGTAACTATATAATTAATTTTAAATGTTGCTGATAATATAAAAATACTTTAACTGCCCGGTTTATCCGGGCAGTTTTTTGACTTAAGAATCCTGAACGGCATATGACGTAATTAAGAATTAAGAATTAAGATTTACGAAGGGTGCAGCAAGCCTTCTCCTTTGGGGAAAGCACAAGCAAGGCGCCCCTTGGAGGGGAGCTGTCACGGAGTGACTGAGGGGTAGAAATTAAGAATTAGCAATTAGAAATCTCTCCCACCGTCAAAGTCTGCGACTTTGCCACCTCCCTCATCAGAAGGAGGCACCTTGCGGAATATTTTTAAAATCGTAGGGGCGATTCACGAATCGCCCGTTATACGCAGGGAACCACCTGTGTGTCATTCCGTCGGAAAAGTGCGGTAAGCCTTCGCAAAGCGATGCTGACTTTATGGCAAAATTCTATATTGCACTGAAGGAAGCAAATGAGTCCTATTATTGGTTGAGACTTTTGCATCGTACTGAATATCTTTCCGAAAGAGAATTCAAAAGTCTTGATAAAGATATAGATGAAATAATGGCGTTGCTGACATCTATAATAAAGAGAATCAAAGGAAATAACAACTCTTAATTCTTAATTCAAAATTCTTAATTGCAAATAACAAAAAAGTCAAAGAGTGCGTTTGTTTGTGCAGTTGTAAAAAAAATTTAACAAATTTGAAAAAAAATATTGACTTTTTTGTTATTTGGTGTTAGACTACTTTTGATAGAATAAGACTGGATTTCTATATCGGGTGAAAAGAAGAAAAGGAGTAAAAAAATTATGAGAAAAATTTTAAGCGTAGTTCTCGCAGTTCTTATGGTTTCTATGATCATTCCTACAATGTCTTTCGCAGCTTATGAAGACATTACCGGATTGGTTGCAGGTGAAACTTTCACAGTAACACCGACTTCCGCTGTAACCGTATCCGTAAACACACAGGTTTTTGATATCGTTGACGGCACCGTTGCCGAAGACGGCAAAACCGAATCAATCGCTGCTACAGCTAATACTGCTGTAGAAATCAAGGTTAAAACTTCTATTCCGAAGGAGTTTACCTCACAGGTTAAAGTTGGAGACGAATTTGTAAACGTTTCAGTTAAAGACAGACTTCTTGGTGACGCTAACGGCGACGGCGCTGTTAACGCAGCAGATGCTACTCAGGTTCTTTTAGCTTATGCAAGCCTTGATACTGACGTAACTTACAAGGCTGAGGCAGCTAATGCTAACGGTGACACTACAGTAAACGCAGCAGATGCTACTCAGATTCTTTTAGCTTATGCGGCTCTTGATACTGATATTGAAGGTCTTGGAACCGTTTATATCGGCGGAGAAGCTACATTTGCAGTTGAAGATC
>JAZQFU010000097.1:0-7230 GCA_045539675.1 Clostridia bacterium
GCATATTCTTTATTTTCGGCAACAACCGCAGAGGTCACCGGCTCCTGACCGCACCATACATAAGCATAAACCGCATCGGTTTCCTTATGAAGCTCCATTTCTTCTGACGATATTTCACGAAGCTCTCCGGCTTCAAGCTCAACCTTTTTAACCGAAGCTGAATAAAGGGTTTTTTCACCGTTTTCATCAACCGAATATCCCGCAAGATAAAGAGTAAAGTCCTTTTTCTCATCACAGGGGTTCTTAACGGTAAGCCTTGCGCTTACGGGCGCTTCCGAAAACTCAATTTTTCCCGCATTTCCGTTCTGGATAAATTCAATGGGCTTATAAACTACCTCTCCGCGGGTTCTTAAGGGAAGCTCTCCCGAGAAGGCTTTACCTCTCAGCTCGGTTACTCCGTTCACCTTAAGGATATAGTCCGTTTCGGTTTCAAGAGGATTTTTCAGAGCTATTTCATAAATATTGTTTTTCCTGTCGTAAAGCTTTACCGAAGAGATTTCTCCCCCTGCCACCGAAAGCATATCCGCCGTTATGTTTACCGGAGAATTGAAATCAAGATAAAGCTTTTCCGGGTCTGCCGCAGTATCATAAAGAAGCTTTCCCTCAAGGCTTTCGCAAAGCCCGTATATCTTAACATAATCAATTTCCGAGAAATTTCCCGCTCTTTTTAGATATAGCCAGAGCTGAATATCAAGGGTTCCGTTCTTACTCCATTTATTCATTGCATGACCGTAGTTGGGGTCGCTTCCCGAGCCTGATTCAGAAATAAACTCACCGTCAAGATACAGTCTTCTGAAATCCTCGGAGGCACCGTAGGTTACCGTAATGGTTTTAAAGCTGTTATAGGGAAAGGAAGCAAGATTTCCCAGCTCCTTATCAGGTGTATACAAGCCCGCCCTGAAATTGGTGCTCGAAATAAGAAATGAATGAGTTTTATAGGTAGTGGTAATAAAGCCGTCAACATTCATATTGTTTTTCATTCTTATTTCAAATGCAACGTCAGGTCTTTCTCCCACCAGCTGCGAAACAGCCGGCAGCTTAACGTAATTATAGCCGTTGCTGCCTGTGCCTGAAACGGTTTCGGTACGAAGCACCGTATCACCCTCCGAAGAAACGGAAAGTCCGATTTTATTCAGCTCGCCTCCTTCGGTAAGAGTTACCGATGAAAGCTCCTCCGGACAAGAAAAATCATTGAAATACAGAGTTTCCTCAGACGCCGCGGCTGTTAAGGAAAGAAAGGCTCCCGCAAGCAGCATAAGGCTGCAAATTAAAATTTCTTTATATTTCATATCATCACACCTTATTTATAAATTCGTAAATAAGAACTGCCGCGTCCGCTCTGTTGCAGGGCTTTGCTTCGCCTGCTTCAAAAGCATTTTCCTTTATTCTGTTGAGAATAAGAATTATTTCCTCCTCGGTTATTACGTCAGAAGGCTTGAATTCTGTATCACTTACTCCCTTTATCCAGCCCTTTTCGTATGCATTCTGAATATAGGGATAGCTCCAGTCAGTTTTTGCAACGTCTGAAAATTCGTGAGCTGTTTCGGGAGCATTTCCCTCGAAAAGCTCTGCATTTGAAAGCATCTTCACAAATTCCGCTCTGGTGATTGCTCTGTCGGGGCTGAAGCTTTCATCATCCGTACCGCTTATTATCCTGTACTGCTTAAGCATATTTACCGCGTGATTGGTTTCGTCGTCACAAGCTGCCATATCATCAAAGGCAGAAACTCTTCCGAACATATATGCCCAGCCTGCTTCTTCATCATATTTAGTCTGTAAATCCTCTATTGCAAAGGTAAGCTTTCTTGCCGCCTCTTTTACAGTCTTATCGGATGCCCTGGTTAAATCAAGTGCCTCCGCTTCAGAAAGTGCCTTCTTAAAGACTTTCCATGTATATACGGAAAATTCTTCCTCTTTATAATATTTCTTTGCATTCTTTATCATAAGGTCAAGACGCTGACGCTGATCTACCTCAATCGCCGCAAGACTGGTTCCGCTTGAATTTCCGCCGGCTCTTTTAATAAGATTTCCGTCGTTATCCATACAGAAACGGTCTGCAACATTCCATGCAAGCTTAACCTCAAAGGTTTCGGGATTGATTGCATGAAGCTGCCCGCCCATACAGGTATATAAAACGCCTTCAGCTCCGAAGAATACCTTCGGAGATGCCACTCCTGCGCCTTCACTTCTTAAGGGATAGTAGGTTTTATATTTTACAACCTCAAGAGTTTCAGGGTCCATGGCCATAACCGTTGCATGAGGGTTTGCAACGGCATATAAAAGTCCGTCGGGTCCGAAACGGATTTCTCCGATTCTTTCAATAGTTCCGGCTCCCTCAAGCTGATAGCTCTTCGTAAGCAATATTTCTCCGGTTCTTGCATCCACCTTTGCAACACAGGCCTCTTTTTCATGCTCCTGATTGTTTACGACGACAGTTGAGCTTACATATACATATCCGTCTTTATATTCAATTCCGACTATATTCTGACGGGGGATAACCTTATTATATGAAATAAATTTAGCCTCTCCGTCCGCATAGGTGCAAAGAATAACGCTTCCGTCGGTTCCGCCGTAGTCGGCAACTCCGGAAATAAGCCCGAAGCCTGCGGTTGTATCTTCCATATTATAGTGACGGCACACACCCGGCGCAGTCCATACATACTTGGGATTTCCCTTACTCATCACCGCCGGCTTTTTGGGGTCGTAAAGATAGAAATTACCGCTTGAATAGGTTCCGCCTATAAGCTTTCCGTTAACCATCGTCATACCGTGCTGAATTTCATTATCTACTGCAAAAAGACTGGTATTGGTTCTAAGGTCAAAGGCAGAAAGCCCTGCTTCATATCCGCCTACGTATATAATATCGTCTCTGGAAACATAGTAATTATCAGGCTGGGTTACGGCACCCATATCTCCTTCGGGAATCTTTAAGGTAATAACCTCTATTTCGGGATTTCCGGGAGTAATAAGTCCTACCGTTTTAAAGCCATGCTGAGCAACTATTGCCCAGGTTCCGTCTGCCTTCTGAACCCAGCTTCCGTAATCCTTGAGTCCGAGTCCTGCCACGGGATTCTTGAATTTTACGTTTTCCCTTGTTTCTCCCGTTTCAAGGTCAAATTCCATAAGTGACTTTTCGTCGGGCGAAATATAGTAAACGGTCTTTTTATCGCCGTCGGGCTTAAGCCAGGTAACCGCCTGCTTACCGCCTCTCGTTCCCGACTGAAATCTTGCAAATTCGGTCATTGTATCCGTATCTATACAGAAGGACCACTGCCTTATTCTTGTGAAAAGTCTGTTTCCTATAAGCACACACTGCCCCATATTACCGGCAGTAATCTCGGTGTCGGTATTATGCCACTCCAGACGTTCTCCTGTTTCCTTATCTATTCTTATAAGCTTTTCGTCGTTTGCAGCGTCTCCGGCAGAGGCAAAGATATATTTGTCGTTTCCGGTTGCCGCGTGCATATATCTGCTTGAATCCGAAACTTTTCCATACATTTTGCATTCCCCGGTCTTGACATCATATTCAAGAACGGGCTGTCCGCCGATGGTGGTATAGTTATAATTATAGTGAGCCGTATACAGCTTATCCGCGTTTCCGTTATCTCCCGGATTCATATGCCAGGCAATAGCCGTTGTATTGGTCTGATATTTTTCTATAAGGTCCATAGAGGTTTTGCCCTTTTCCGGATCATATGAATACATTGCCGTTCCGCCGGGGTTATTATAAAGCAAACCGTCCGAGCCAACCTCAAGAGCCTGATTCTGACCGTTTCCGGAGGGCAATTTATTTATAAATTCTCCTGTAAGCGTATCAAATTCATAAATATATGCAGGGGTACCTATAAAGGTAACATATGTGCGGTAGCCAAGCTTGGTAAGTCCGCTTTCCATACTGCAGCCCTTCATAGTGAACGCCGCTTCTCCGAGAACCTTTTCCGAGCCTGCAAATGAGGGAATTCCGTTTTTGGAGGGAGTGAAATCATATGTAACATCCTCAGCCGGTGTTTCTGCCTGCTCTATTTTATCAGGGTTTTTATGCTTGAGTCTTGTGACCTTAACGTTATCAAGATAAGCAACATCTCCCGTTGCAAGAGTAAGCTGAAGCACTATTGAGCAGGTGGTTTTACCTGCATTATACTTAGCCTGCATAGCTCCCTCATACGCAAGGCTTCCGTTTACCCATACCTGATAATAGTTTCTTACGGAATCGGCATAAACCACGTAGTCATTCCACTGAGTATTGGTTATGGGTTTATTATATACCGCACCCTCTCCTCTTTTTGTATTAACAAAGGGAGTATTCTGCGCACCTACCATATCATAAAAATACACAAAGGTTGCGGCACCCATGTTTCTTAATTCAAATTCAAGCTTGAAGGCATCAATTTCCTGAAGGGTCATACTGAAATACTTCTTAAAGCTTACAGCCGCAGATGCTCCGGCTTTATTTTCAAATTTAAAATACTGATTACCGTTTTTTTCCGCTTCAACATATCCGTAATCCACAGGCACATTCGTCCACTCCGGATTATTTATTGCATAGATATTTCCTTCCGCAGACGGCATATCTCCGGGAGCTTCACTTTCGAAGTCGTATTCAAACAGAACTCCGGAATCAACAAAGTCGTCGGGACCAAACCCCGCCGCAAAGGAAATATTAACTGCCGAAAGCAGCATTGCGAGAACTAACGCCAGTTTTCTTTTCACTCTTATCAATCCTTTCATAAAAAGCCTTTATTTTATATTAGCATTATATCCTCCGTCAGTAAATAAAAAATTAAAACATACTAATGATTTTGAAACATCAATTGACACAGGCTTTTTTTTCTGTTATAATAGCTTCACTTAAGTTTTTTACCGTTATTTCACGGTTCAGCCGCAGTGATTATATTAAAAGGAAAGGTTGTATACTATGCAAAATCTGGAATTTCACAACATAATCGACCCGGATATTACAATACTTAAAATTCAATCTGTCATAACCGAATCCCCATGGAGCGGATGGAAAACAGATCAGTATCACTCGTCAAATGTAATCTTTTTTGTTCATCAGGGTGAAAGTAATGTTCTTATTGATAATAAAATGCAGCGTGCAAGAGAAAATGATATTATATACGTCCCCAAAAATACCCGTTATATGTCAAAGGAAGTTACATACCCAATTACCTTTACCGGAATATATTTTGAAAGCCTTGATACCGCTGAAGAAAGCTATTTCAATACCATAAGGCACTTTACCGGATGCAAACACCTGAAAAGCAAATTTATTGAAGCGGAAAAGACTTTTACAAAAATATCACCGGGGCGAAATTTCAAGATGAAAAAGCTTTTTTATTCTATACTCGACGGAATACTTTCCACCGTTCAGCCATATAATACCGGCTCCGTATACTATGCAACCATAAAGCCTGCAATTGATTATATTGAAGAAAATTATATGACGGGAGAAATGAGCAGTGTGTTTCTTGCAAATCTCTGCAACATAACTCCCATACATTTTGCAAGATGCTTCAGAAGCATTTACGGCACCAATCCAAAGGACTATATTATCCGTCTTAAAATGACAAGAGCAGAGGAATACCTTATGTATTCGGCATACTCGGTGCTTGAAATCTCAAATATGCTCGGATATTCCGAGCCCTCCTATTTCAGCTCTGCATTCAAACACATATACGGAGTTTCACCCACCGATTTCAGAAAAAGAAATATATAATATATCGGCAGTCATTTTTAATAAAATGGCAGGAAAAACAGATTCAGACAGTATATAATTTTATTCTGAGGAAGTGAAAAAATGAAATTTATAACAGACTATAAAGCAGAAGACTATATTTTAAATACTCGTTGGGAAAAGCTGCCCGCTGAGGTTCAGAGCCGCATGAAGGGTTGCTTTATCGACCTTCTCGGGGCACTTATTTCGGGAAGCATGAGCCGTCAGTTCAAGGTTGGCTTAAAGCTTGCTGAAACCCTGTATGGCAAGGGAGAAATTCCCGTTATAGGCTCGGATAAGAAATTTAATTTTATGGGCGCATCGGCGGCTATGGGGCATTCCTCCAATGCATACGATATTGATGACGGACATAATATGACGAGAGCTCATCCGGGCACCTCCTTCGTTGGTGCGGTGCTTGCGGCGGCTTACGAAAAAAACGTAAGCTACAGCGAGTTCTTAACGGCTATGCTGGTTGCTTATGAAATTTCCATACGCTCCGGCGCAGTTATTATGGATTACTATAAATTCGCTCATTCCAGCGGAACCTTCGGGGCAATCGGAGTAGCGGCAGGCGTGGGAAGGCTTTACGGTTTTACCCGTGAGCAGATTAACAATGCCCTTTCGGTGGCAGAATTCAATGCTCCCCTCGTTCCCGGAATAAGGAGCGTTGAATATCCTTCAATGAATAAAGACGGTGTTCCCTTCGGAGTTATGGTTGGAGCTCTTGCCATAGCTGAAACCCTCTGCGGATTCGAAGGAAACAAAAATCTCATGGAAGCAGAGGAATACAGAGAATGTCTTGATGATCTGGGAGAAAAATATCAGGTTATGGATTTATATTTCAAGCCTTATCCCTGCTGCAGATGGGCGCATCCTGCCATTGATGCCTGCCTTGAGCTGATTAAAAAGGAAAATATAAAGGCTGATGAAATAGAAAAGGTTACTGTTAAAACCTTTGAAAGAGCAACAATGCTTTCAAAAATAAAGCCTCAGACAGCAGATGAAGCGCAATATAACATTGCTTACCCCGTAGCGGCGGCAATCGTTACCGGCGATTTCACCGTAAGAGAGGTACTTGAAGAGAATCTGTTCCGTGAGGATATTTATGAAATGATGGAAAAGCTTTCTTTCGAAAAGGATGAAGAGCTTGATAAAGAATTCCCTGCAAAAAGAATCTGCAGGGCGGAAATAAAAACAAAGAACGGAAAAACTTATATTTCGGGAAACTGCGAGCCCAGAGGAGAAGCTCATGAGGGAATCGGCATTGACTGGCTTTCAGATAAATTCAGAAGAATAACCTCGGCAGTTCTTTCTTCTGATTCACAGGAAAAAATCCTTTTCGCCGTTTCCGGAAGCACCGAAATACCCCTGAGAGAAATTGTGAATATGATTGTTGGTGAAATGAATAAGTAGCCGGATTGGCTGTAAAATATTCAAAAATAATTTTGAAAATTTCACAATAATATATTTTAATTCAGCTATACCATGCAAAGGGCTTAAGGGGATTTAAGAAT
>JAZQFU010000098.1:0-4288 GCA_045539675.1 Clostridia bacterium
ATTCCCGCTCCCAGAAAAGATATTTCCAAGTATGCTCCCAAGATTATTCAGATGCAGATTGACGTTGAGAAAATCAGAGAGGTTATCGGAAGCGGCGGTAAGGTTATTCAGAAGATTATTGCCGATACCAATACCCAGATAGATATTGAAGACGACGGAAGAATCTTTATTGCAGCTACCGATTCTGCTTCAGCTCAGAAGGCTATGAAGATTATCGAAGGAATCGTTAAGGAAGTTGAAGTAGGCGAAATTTATACCGGTAAGGTTACAAGAATTATGAACTTCGGTGCTTTCGTTGAAGTGCTTCCCAATAAAGAAGGTCTTTGTCATGTTTCTCAGCTTGACGTTAAGAGAGTTGAAAATGTTGAAGACTTCGTTCAGGTTGGCGATGAGATTGTTGTTAAGGTAATCGAAATCGATAAGATGAACAGAATTAACCTTTCAAGAAAAGCAGCTCTTAAGGATATATCTGAGAAATAATTAAATAAGTATTGAAAGACTGTAAGTAAAGCTTGCAGTCTTTTTTTATTTATCGTGCGTTAGTCCGGACTGTTTTTCCTTTTCCGCAGCAGTGACGAAAAAGAGAAAGAAAAACGGAGAGCACATTGTAACAAAAAAGTCATATAAATTCTATTGACATTTTCTTCCATATGCTGTATAATATAGTCAAAAGATACAAAGAAAGAGGGCGGAGGCAAAAATATTTGTATATAATTACTTATGATGTATGGCTTCATATTCCGCAAGGAAATGAAAATTTAATATAAGGAGGTCACATTATGAAGCTGAGAATTGTTGAAAGAAAGTATTCGGCAACCGACAAAATGAAGGAGAAAATCGATAAGAAGCTCTCCAAGTTTGACAAGTTCTTCGGCTCTGAAACCGAAGCTCAGGTCATCCTCACCAAGGAAAAGGAGAGAGAAATCTGCGAGGTGACCATCTTTTTCGGAGACACTATTTTCCGCGTTGAAGAAACAAGCGCGGATATGTATACTTCCTTTGATGAATCCATCGAAAATCTGAAATCCCAGATAAGAAAGCATAAAACGAGACTTGAGAATAAATATAAAAAGGGATATGAGGAGGATGTTTATTATTTCGGCGATGAGAATATTGCCGATGAAGAGGAAGATGAATTCAGAATCGTTAAAACAAAGCTCATTTCGGTAAAGCCCATGTTTATAGAAGAAGCAATTCTTCAGATGAATCTTATAAATCACGAGTTTTTTGTTTTCAGAAATGCAGAAACAAACCGTATAGACGTTGTATATAAAAGAAAGAACGGTGATTACGGTCTTATTGAAACCGAGTAATAAGAAAAAACATAAGACGGGCAGCATCCCATTAAAAGGATGCTGCCTTTTTTGCGGTTTTTGTGTTTCAGACAAAAACCCGAAAAATACATAGCATCAGGCTTCCTGAAAGCTTTTCTGTATTTACCGGTTTTGAATGGGGAACTGTAATAAAAAATCAAACACTAAAAAAATAATTCATATCAGAAAATTTAAGTTGACAAATAAACCTGCATATGCTAGAATATTTATATCCTATAAAGTATCCTGAGGAGGAATACATTATGAAAAAAATTATTTCAATTGCACTTGCAGCTTGCATGACCCTTACTGCGTGTGTTTGCGCTATGGCGGCAAATACTGTAGAAATCGAAGAAATTACCGTTAACGGAGCGGGAATGGTAGTTAACTTCAATACTTCAGGCCTTGAGGCAGCAGATCAGGTTACCCTTCTTACTTATCAGGCAGATTCTGCAGATGCAGAAGCTACTGAAGGCAATATCAAATATATTGATCAGATTGATAAGGCTGAAAATACCAGCATTTCTTTCAATCTTGCAGCAGCAGCTTCCGGTAACTATCAGGTAAAGATGGGCGGAACCGATGTGTCTGCACCCTCAGTTATGTCTATTACTGTAGATAAAGATATGTCAGGTGTTCTCAACTTTATGCCTAACGATGTTTCTGTTTATTCTGCAGTTGTTACTCCCGACAAGGTAACAGATGAAAAAGGTAACATTTTCATTCTTAAGCCTTCAAGCAATCATATTCTTACGGCAGCTACAGCTCCTGCAAAAGCTGGTTATACCGTTAAAGCATATGGCGTAAGACTCAACGGCAAGGATTATGAGGCTAATGTTGCTCTTACCGGAAACAGCAACTATGGTGTGCTTTTCCACGGTGCAGGCGTAAAAGCTGAAATGGGAATCACCGCTGTTCCTTATGTTGTATATGAAGATGCAGCAGGTGCTGAAATCACATATTTCGGAAATTCCAATATCAGCGTTATGGCTGCTGAGTAAAATTAAAAGAGAATAGCGTAGCAATGTGCTACGCTATTTTTTTTGTCTTTTTTACGTTTTATGAAATTGTAAATCCGAAGGATATTTCCTTCTCTTCAAGTCTGTATTTATTAAGAAGCTCGGGACCGCAGGAATGAGAGCCCATTCCGGAATCCTTGTAGTCTATTCTTACTGTTATGCTTTCATCCTTAAAGAGCTCATTCTGATGCATAGCCTTCATAAGAGTCAGCGGACTGTATTCGGAAACATTTATATCCATTTCCGTATCTGCCGTAAAGGTTAGTCCGTTTCTTATTGCAAGCATTCTTGTTTTCGTGTGGTTTCCGTGTTCCTGAGGCTTGATATAGTTAACAAATTCCTTTTCGGCAGAGCTTTCGAAAAGGTCTGTAACAGATGCTCTGCACATATCGCAATAGCTTTCGTAAGGGCCTTTTCCGAAATAGGTAAATTCGCTTTTGCTTGCGGGAATTTTAAATTCAAAGCCAAGACGTGGAAGCCATAATGCCTCTTCCTTAATTGTTCCCATTAAGCTTACCTTAATTTTACCGTCACCGGTAACCGTGTATTCTGTTTTATAACGGAAATACGGTTTTCTTGAAACACCTGCAAGGCTTCCCGATACTGTTATTTTGTTATCGGAAAGCTTACATTCATATATTTTGTTGAACTGTCTGTCAAGGTTTTCACCCTCCCAGCAGTTGCGCCAGTACCATTTGGATTCAAGCAGTCTTTCGTTATCAACGGGCGCTCTTGCAGAGGTAATTTCAGGAGGAGCATCAAGCTGCTCTCCGCCGTTTTTAATAAGGCTTATAAATGTTCCTGCTGTTTTTGAGAAAACATATTCAAAGCCTTCTCCCTCAAAAATGATGTTGTCACCGTAATTAGTGATTAAAGGCATTTCATCAGATGCCCGATAACTTTTTCTTTCGAGGGGAATTTCGAATTCTTTAACTGCAACACAGTATCCGGATTTATCGAAAAGTCTGCAATGAATATATGTTCCCCAGTATCCGCCTTCGGTGGGAAGGTCTATACTTATTTTTACGGAAGTCTTAGGAGGAAGGTCGAGGTTAAGCTCCTTTTCAGAAATAAGCTCTCCGTCTGTTTTTATCTGCCAGGTAAAGGTGTATTCGGAAAGGTTGGTAAAATCGTAAAGATTGGTAACCGTAAGAAGATTTTCCGAAAGAGTGCAGTCCATATACTGATACGCCGCCTTAACCTCAAGAGAGCCGGCTTTGAGTCCTCTGTTATGAAATACCATTCCGTCGGAGCAGAAGTTTTTATCATGGGTAAGCTCGCCTTCAAAATCTCCGCCATACAGGGGAACTCCGTCTTTTATGAAGGTATGGTCTGCCCATTCCCATATGCATCCGCCGATAAGCTTTTTATGTTTGTATATCAGCTCCCAGTAATCACATACATCTCCGGGGCCGTTGCCCATGGCGTGGGAATATTCGCAAAGAAAGTAAGGCTTTCTGAAGTCTTCGTTTTCAGCAAGCTCAGTAACTCTTTCAATAGAATCATACATTCTCGAGTATATATCGGTTCTGTCTGCGAGAAAGGAAGTATCCGTTTCATATTCTTCGGAAAGCTCGCTCATTCTCGAAGCATCCTCCGCATGGGTAAGCCGGGAAGTATCGTTTTCCTTTAAGAATTCAAGCATTGCAAGGTGGTTTTCTCCGTGTCCGCTTTCGTTTCCCGTAGACCAGGAGAAAATTGAGCAGTGATTTTTATCTCTGTGATAAGCTCTTGCCATGCGGTCAACATAGGATTCTCTCCATGCGGGGTCACAGCAGGTCCATTCCGGATTATCAATGCAGTCATAGAAATATGAGGCAGCATTTCTTGAAGCCGTTCCGTGGGTTTCGAGGTCGGTTTCCAGCATAACGTAAAAACCCATTTCATCGCACATTTCAAGAAAACAGGGTGAAGGGGGATAATGTGAGGTGCGGATAGTGTTTATATTAAGCTTTT
>JAZQFU010000099.1:0-7892 GCA_045539675.1 Clostridia bacterium
CGTTCAGGAAATCCCCTCTAAGGATGCAGACGGAAACGTAACGGCAGTAACCGAGGGTGACCCTGAGCTTCATAAGATTCCTCAGTATATTTATCTGGTTGATACTGCCAGAGGTAAGGTGTCTTTAGGCTCAAGCACCGATATAATCGACCGTTCCTCCGATGAGGTTAACTATTCCAAAATTGTTTTCTACGAAACAAGAGGCTATGATTACGGACTCGTAATCTATAAATAAGGGTGATGAAAATGAAAAAAATAATTTCGTTACTTGTTTTGATAAGCATAATTTTAGGCTCTGTTTCTGTTTTTGCCGAAGATGAGCAGTTTTATCCCACCTTCGGAGACAAACAGACTCTGGGCAGAGTAAACTGGTCTGCAGAGGTTCACGGCGGTGCAACCTGCTATGACCGTGAGGGAAATCCCATTGTCTGCTTTTCCACTCAGGGCGGTTTCTTCTTTGCGGTAGACCTTCAGACAGGAAAGGTTGCAGACCGTTTTGATGCCATTCACGGCGGAAAGGGATACATTATGGCCAATTCAGTCCTTGCGGCATCGGATAATAAGGCGTATATGTGGTTTTATCCCGGAAAAACCTGGAATGTTTATGATCCCATAAATCATACCTTTGAAAACTGCCCTACCGATCTTTCCCAGATAGGCGGATATGACTTCTTTATGCAGAACGGTTCTACCATGAGGAATGATGATGTTCAGCTTTTCGGTGATTACACAGACGATCCCGGTGCCAGCCTTTATGAATACAATACAAAGACCGGAGAAATCAAAAGGCACGGCCCCTTTAATGAAACTCTTAAGGACCGGATAAGTGATGAGGTTCATATTTCATATGTTAAGGGAACTGCATATGACGATAAGTATCTTTATGCCGGAACGGGAACGGGTGCTCCCCATAACGTTAAGGTTATAAGAATCGACCGTGAAACAGGCGAGCAGAAGATAATTCTCGATAATCCCGGGGGTGGAATTATATATAATATGGTAATGTGCCCCGGAAGACTGGTTGTATACAGCTTTGGAAAATTCACCGTCGTTGATACCGGAACTCTCGATGTGGTGGGAACGGCTTCCGGAGGAGTACCCTCCTTCCCGTCGCCCTACAATGATAATCTCATATATCATATTTCGGGCGGAAATCTGGTGGAAACAGATGTAAGCACCATGACTCAGAGAGTTGCTGCAACGGGAGTTTCCGGATCATTTGCTCAGTGGGCGCAGCTTCCCAACCGTGACTGGGTGCTTCCCTTTATGTCTAATCCTATGAAGACTCTGGGGTATTTTAATCCCCGAACCGGTGAAGTTGTTATAAATGAAATAAACGATTCCGCTGAATCGGGGCCCAATGTTCAGGGCTTTGAAATTTCCCCCGAGGGGCATATTTTAGGCGGAGGCTATCAGTCCTCCATGGGTATTTATAATATCTATACAAAGGAATTTATTATTTCCGAGCCCGAATGGCATCAGAACGAGGGAACCGGATTCCTTAACGGAAAAACTTATTTCGGAACCTATACCGATGCAGTAATTTTCCGCTGGGATCCCGAAAGGCCCTGGCTGTTCAGATACTATAACAACGATAAAAAATACCGTGGCTACGATGCAAATCCCTCTATGGTTTTTGATATTGAAAACAGACAGGACAGACCCTTCGTTGTAAAGGGCTACGGCGACCGTATTTATTTCGGAACTATGAGCGGTTATAACGTTGTCGGCGGTGCCCTTGCTATTGCCGAAGAAGAGGACGGAGTGAATCCGCCTTATACCGAAACCTATCAGAATATTGTTTACGGTCAGTCGGTTACCGGAATTGCAAAGAAGGATGATAAAGTTTATATTGCAACCTCCGGAAGAAACGGTCTTGGAACTCCCGTTCAGGAGGATGTATACGGTCACATAGTTGTATTCGATGAAAAAGAGAAAAAGGTTATTGCAGATATAACTCCCGAGCTTCCTGAACCCTCTGCAGCAAATTCCTCAATCGGAGATATTGTCTTTGGTCCCGACGGACTTTTGTGGGGAGCATATACAAAAGACGGACTTGTTTTTGCAATTAATCCCGAAACAGGAGAAATTGTGAAATCCGTTGCTATAAATCCGGGCGACGACAGAGCGGCTCTTGCAAGACCTCTTTATTTAAGATGGGGAGATGACGGGCTTTTATATACAACTGCAGGCTGGGTAATAAGTATAATAGATCCGGAAACTATGGCATACAAAAAGCTTGATGCAAACTGCTCTCTTATGACACTTGATCCCGATGGAAACGTATGGTGTGCAAAGGGCGGCGGAGCATATTATCATCCTGTCAATCAGTATGAAAGACTTCAGCTTTTCCTCGGTCAGCTTGAAAAATATCCTCTTAATAAAGAGGAATATACTGAGGAGGAATGGACAAAGCTTCAGAGTGATATTGAAATTGCAAAGGGATATACCAAAGATACTGACTGGGATACCATCAAGTTCAAAATCAGGGATATAAAGGCAACAAGAGACCATAACCCCGACCTTGCAGGAAAGCCTAATCATATCGAGGTTAATCTTAAGGGCGAAAAGCTTGAATATACGGAATATACCACCGGAATCATCAGACTCTGGGATAATAATACCTATATTCCCTATAAGCAATTCCTTGAGAAGCTTGGCTATAAAGTAAAATGGAATGTTCATACATATACCCTTAAGGCAACAAAAGAGGGAAGCGAGCTTATCTTTATTGCAAATCAGGGCAGCTTTACTCATAACGGTAAAGAAATTGAAGCACCCAAAGCACTTATTTTCGGAAGCGGCCTTAATCTTCCCCTGCGTGCCGTAGCCGAGGAGCTTGGCTTTGAGGTAACCTATAATCATGAAACAAAGACGGTTGATATTAATGAAAAATAAGCTTATACTTTTTATTATATTAACAATACTGGCAGCTGTTCCCGTGGGTGCAACCGACGGGAACGGCTTCCCTTATATTACGCCCTACGATTCAAGGGAGAATTTCGGAAACGGAGTTCAATCCACGGATATACATAAAACTGCGGTTTGCTATGATGAAAACGGCAGAGCTCTTTTATGCTTCGGAGTTCAGGGCGGCTTCTTCTTTGCGGTAGACATTGAAACGGGAGAGGTTGTTGATAAATTTAATTTTGATGCAGGATATATTCTCTGCAATGCTGCTGCAACGGCAACAAACGGTAAGGTTTATATGAGCGGTTATCCCGCAACTCATCTTTATGTTTACGACCCTTCTGACCATACCTTTGAAAGCCTTGAAGCGGCGGTTTTTACCAACGGTCAGCACCGTGCCGGATGTGCGGATAAATCGGGCAACGTATTTTTCGGAACCTATTCCTCAAGCGGAGCAAGTCTTTTCGGGTTTAATACCGTAACCGGGCAGGTTACCGACTACGGAATCCTTGACGCAGATGCCCATTATATTACTGCTATGGCGGCAGATGACGATTATGTTTATTGCGGAATGGGTATTGCTCCCGCAACAAGGGGAATAAGAGTCAATAAGAAAACCGGTGAACAGACCGTTTTTGCCAATGTGGGAAGCGGAATGTTTAATGAAATAGAGCTTACCGAAAATAAAATTCTTATGAGGGGAAGCGGCGGAGCTTTTGTTATAGATAAAGGAACTCTCACTCAGGATTATCGTGCTGCAGGACTGCAGATTTCTTCAGGTGCACCCTACGATGCAACAAGGTTTTACGTTATGGATGCATCCTGTAAGATTAATGAATATAATGAAGGAAGCAGTACTTATTCCGAAGTCGGCAAAATGAACCTGCTTTCGGAAAGAGAAAGCAAAATATGCCCGTGGGCAAGGCTTTCCGACGGAAGCGACGTTATTCCCTTCGTTTCACAGTTTATGGAGGAACTGGGATATTTTAATCCCAAGACCGGAAATTTCGTGAAATTTGAGTTTTCCGCCAATGATGTTCCCGATAGCGGCCCTCAGATTCAATCAATAGAAATTTCCCCCGAGGGAGTAATATATATGGGCGGCTATCAGACCTCTATGTCTGCCTTTGATATTAAAAAGGAAAGATTTTTATACAGCATTCAGGACTGGAAGCAGAATGAAGGAGCAGGCTTCTTAAACGGAAAGGTTTATTTCGGAACCTATACGGGAGCCGTTATGTGGCGCTATGACCCTGAAAAGGAAATGAATTATACTCCTGCTTCATACGGAGTTTATCAGGGGCATGATGCAAACCCCGCTCTTGTTTACGATATTGACGAAGCCCAGGATAGACCCTTTGTGGTGAAGGGCTACAGGGATAAGCTTTATGTGGGAACAATGAGCACCTACGGCGAGCTTGGGGGCGCGCTGGTAATCTATTGGGAGGATGAGGAAGGAACTCCCCACGGAAAAACCTTCCGCAACGTGATTCCCAATCAGTCAATAACCGGAATAGCAGTCCGTGATAACCTTGTTTATTTAAGCGGAACAATCCGCGGAGGACTGGGAATAACGCCAACCGAAACCGAGGCGAAAATTGCAATTTTTGATACCGAAACCGAAACGGTTATAAAAACGGTTACTCCGGATCTTCCGGGTATCGGAACAGCCTCCGTAACCATCGGTGAGCTTTCCTTCGGGCCCGACGGTAACCTTTGGGGCGTCTCCAATCTTAACGGGCTTGTTTTCGCAATGGACCCCGAAACCCTTGAGGTGGAAAAATATGTTGAGATTTTACCGGGGGATGACAGAGGCGCACTTGCAAGACCTCTCTATTTAAGATGGGGTGAGGACGGGCTTTTATATACCACCGCCGCATGGGTAGTGACTGCAGTCAACCCCGAAACCATGGCAACCTTAAGAATTGCACCCAACTGCTCTCTTATGACCTTAGACCCCTGGGGAGATATATGGCTCGGCAAGGGGAAAGGCTTTGTGCGGCAGAAGGTAAATAAGCTTGACCGACTTAAGCTTATAGTTGAAAATACCGATCTTACCGCTTATTCGGATAAGGGAAAGGAAGAGCTTGTTGCACTTTTCAATGAAGCTTCAAAATATGACGAAGCAAGCTCCGAGAAGGAAATAATTGATATTTCCGACCGTATAATTTCTGTAAGAAATTCCCTTTACAAAATAAATGACCATATTAAGAATTTCAAGGGCGAAATTGAAAATAAATATCAGACTCTTAAAATAAGCGGTCATTCGGAAAAGGGAGAACAGATAAAAATAAGCATTTATAATCCCGAGGGAAAAGCGGTTATGTTTGACGTTATTTCTCCCGAAGCGGATAAGAATTTTTCAAAAACCTACCGTGTTGATCCTCTTGTCAAGGGTGAATACAGCATTTATTTCAAGACGGAGGAAATGGAGCATGAAGCCGTAAGAAAGGTTACTGCCGCACCCTACGAAAATACCTTCTTTGCCGAAACCTTTATGAATGATGATTTAAGCTTCGGAGGAAGAATTTCAAACTTCTATGCTTATCCTAAGAAAATAAGAGTAGCTTTCGCAAGATTTGGCTCCGACGGTAAGCTTATTGAGGTTAAAACCGACCTTATGAATATCCCTGCCGGTGAATTTAAGTTCTTTGAAGGAACGGGCAAAAAGAATGAGGGCGAATGGGTTAAGCTTCTTTTATGGGATAATATGATGCCGGTGGCTCCTATGATAATTAAGTAAAACACTTTTTTGATAATTTAAAGGTGCGTAAAAATGAAAATATTTTACGTATCCGCTGACAGGTGAACAGAAATATGGTATACTTTGTCTGAGAAATGATAGAATGAGTAAATCGGTAAGAGCTATCGTAAAGACAAAGTATACCTATTTTGGTCTTTTTGAAAATAGTACAATGCATTTAAAGGCTTTAAAAGACTCGAGGAGGAAAATATTATGGCACAGAAGCTAAGAATCGGTTATCTTAAACATTGGTTTCAACCGCCCTATAAATTTGTTGATTTTTTAAAGGAGCAGGGAATTGAAACAAAAGAAATAGACTTCTCTCAGAAAGATTTCCTTGAAGAGTTCGATATTGCTCTTATTGAACAAAACGGTTTTAATGACTATATTGAAAATGACGAGGTATATATAAAAGATTGGGTGGCACGCGGCGGCATTATACTGATGATGCACCAGGATTATATGCGCTGGGCACCTTATTTTCTTCCCCGTGAGCTGGGCCATGTTCATCTTATTCACAGATACGTTCCCACGATTAATCCAAGCTGGGCTGACAAAACATTTACAAACGACGAAACTCCGTATATGGCATATATGATGCCCTGGATTGAAAAGTGCGGCAGGCGTCTCTTTTCCGAGCCGGAACTGATTTCGTCTGATGAAATGATTGACTGGAAGCTGGATGTGAATACCTTCAATGTGCTTTGTCCACAGGAAAATATGCTTGATGGCTTAGACGGAGATTCTGCTTCTGCGGACTTTGTTCGAACAACAGCCCAGTCCTGCTATCTGCCAAATGAAAAGTGGGATATTCTCGGCTCTTTTATGGATCCGGCGGTTAATGACGGTGCGCTTATATTGAAAGCAAACTACGGTAACGGCATGTATTTCTTAAATCAGATTCTGTTCCCGGAGATTTTTGATGAAAAAGCGGAGAAATGCCTGGCCTTCTGGAAAAAGTATGTAAAAAACCTGATTGCGTATTTTGAAAGATTTAAAAATGGCGAAACGGAAGAGATGGCCGAGATAAAAAAAGAGCTTCCGATTAAGAAAAATTATAAAATGTCAACACATATGCATTCCCTTGACTGGTACGGCGCAGATTCGCATCCCGGCACAATCAATGCAATGATGAAGCTAATGAATTTTGACATTGTTTCGGTTGCAATCAAGGATAATGCACCTTATAACGGTAAGCTCAACGTTGATAAATATTCGGATGAAAGGGTGCTCTTTCTTGACGGTCAGGAATATCATCCCTTCAACTGGAATGATAAAAATGCTCATCTCAGTCATAATACATATCATACTCTCGCAATTGGTATAGACCCCGGTGCATATACCCCTGAGTTTACCTGTAGTCGGTTTTCGGATGCAGAAATAGACGAAGCATTAAAAAGGGGTATCTCATATATTCATGAGCATGGCGGAGTGGCGTGTGCAACACACCCAAATGTGGATTACTGGCACAATTATGATTATGATGCGGTTGATAAAGAACCCTTGCAGCCGCTGGCGGGTACCGATATTGAGGCGTATTGGCTAAGTGGCAGGAAGATTGCCGTTATGAATTCAGTTGACCTTTTCGGATTTCGCAGAATTCTTGATAATCCGGCGACAAATTTTATTTATCTCAAAGGGGAAAAGCCTTGCCGTGATAGTGTTGTGAAAGCTATCAGAGGCGGACATACAATAGCTGCCTGCGGATTTGACGAGGCGGACATTTGTATCGGTGAATATATTCCGGGGGATGAAATTTCTGCTGAGGAAGTGAAAAAAAGCAATCTTTCAATTTCCGCAAAGATTATGAGGCATGAAATCAGAAAGCTCCGGATTTACTCAGGAGAAAAGCTGATTTATGAAAAGAAAGATATAAATGTACCCGAAATTGATTTTGAATTGTTTCTGGGGGATTATCAACTTGAAAAATATATTCGCGTTGAAATTGAAGGACTCAATGAGCATTGGATTTGTGTGTCGACCCCATTTTACCTAAAATCATAATCTGACGGTTAAATATGCAATTTGGAGATGAAAGACTGTACTTCAATTATGAATCAGCCCGAAAAGGAAGCGAATACCGATGCAGACTGGAACGCATGGAAGGAAAAAGCAAAATCTCTCGGCGCTGATAAGCTCATTGCAAATTATACGGCGGCGCAGAAAAGGTTTGATGCTGAATAACAGTAACGAGGATGTAAAAATAGTCCAGACCGCAAGAAAAGGAATAAAATAAGAT
>JAZQFU010000100.1:0-3238 GCA_045539675.1 Clostridia bacterium
GAGAGACAGACGAGGCGTTGAAATCGTAGAATTCGGTGTATCGTCCGTCAGCGCAAGCGAAGAAGACGAAGCAAGAATTCAGGAATATCAGCGTTCTACTGCTATGGGCAGAGATGCAAATATGCTTCGTGGACATATGGCAGGCGCAACAGCTCAGGCTATGGGAACCGCCGCTGCTAATCCCAACGGCGCAATGGCAGGCTTCATGGGAATGGGCATGGCAGGAAATATGATGGGCGGCATGGCAGGAATGATGCAGGGAGCAACTGCAAGTCAGGATACTATGGTAAGTCAGCCCGTAGGCGGCGGAGCAGCTTCCTCTCAGAGCGGCTGGAAATGTGAATGCGGAGCAGCAAATACAGGTAAGTTTTGTCAGGACTGCGGAAAGCCTCAGCCTGCACCGGCGGTCGGATGGACTTGCGATTGCGGAGCAACCAATCAGGGTAAATTCTGTCAGAATTGCGGTAAGCCGAAGCCTGCGGGCGCACCCGTATATAAATGTGATAAATGCGGATGGACTCCCGAGGATCCCGCTAATCCTCCGAAATTCTGCCCCGAATGCGGAGACGTGTTTGACGAAAATGATAAATAAGCTTATACAGATTTCTTATATTCCGAAGGAGTCATATTGAAATGCTTCTTAAAGGAACGGCAGAAGGTGTTTAAGGAATTATAGCCTGAATCGTATGCTATTTCCGTAAGATTTTTTCCTCCTGCACGAATGAGACTTGCGGCATATTCGGAACGGATTGCACCCAGATAGGTTCTGAAGGGAATCTTCAGACGGTCGCAGAAAAGATGTGCAATATATGAAGGATGATATCCGAATTTCTTTGCAATTTCCGGGATGGTTAATTCCTCCCGGAAATTTTCATCTATATATGAAATTATTCTGGAGGGAAGCTCTGCGTTACCTTCGGTGGGAACAAGCTTAAGGCTTTTCATAATATCCGAAAGAATAATGCAGGTCCAACCAAGAAGTTCGGTATTATCCTGGGCTGAAAGTATTTTTCTGAAAGCATAAGCCGTATCTTTTGAAATAAGCTCTGATTTTACAACAGGGGTTTCGGGATATTTGGTGAGAATATCCGGCAGGGTTGCGGAAAGAAGCTCTGTATTGCAGATAAGGGCAATAGTTTCGGTTTCTTCGGGTGCATGAGGGTGCGGCAGAAACTCGTGAACCGTATTGGGAAATATAATCATTGCGTCGCCGGAATGAAGTGTGTATACGGTTTTTCCTATTTTAATATTCTGCATTCCAAAAGGACAGTAAACCGCCTCAAGTCGGTTGTGAAAATGAGAGGGAAAGCTGTACGGACTTTTTGCATATGATGTATAAATGCTGAAGGATGCGGTTTCATAATAAGGATAAAGCATAAAAACCTCCTGAGTATCGGACTCTGTGAGTCCGGGGTGATATATTGCCTGTGGCAACGTTATGGCGGCATCCCTTGGGGATGAATTGAAGTAATAGGTAATAGTGAATAGGGAATAGGGAATAGGTATGGTGGCATCCTCCGGATGCAATTTAAATGCATTGCAAGGCAATGCCATCGAAATTCTTAATACTTCATTTCTAATTACGGCGCATGCCGTTTATATTATAACATAAAAAATACTGCATAAGCAAGAAAAAAGCATATTTTGGTGAATATTACATATCAATATAGCTTGAAACTGTGATTATATATGATACAATAAAAGAAAAAGTCCGGCGGTAATATGTCAAGAGGAAATTAGCGAATAATAGCATGTTTTTGTAGTCGGTTTCCCAAAAGATGACGCACTTTAATAAGCCCTGCCTGTTTTAGCTTTTTAACAGGGCGGAGTTTATCAGAGAAAATTACTTCTCTGATTTAATATAAAGTCGATTGTCTTTCAGCAGTCGAAAGACTAACCGCACAAATTTACGGGCAGTTAGTGCGAGTGCGCGTTTGTGTTGACATCTGTTTACCTCTTTGTATTTGAGGTGATAAAAGCGGTTGTACTCCGTATCGCATCTTACGAGAGAAAAAGCAGCTTCACACAGATAATATCTTAAAAAACGATTACCGGATTTTATGAGCTTAGTAATCTGAGCTTCAAAATTACCGGATTGGTGTTGGGTCCAGGCAAGTCCTGCGTATTTTGCAAGCTGAGCTTGATTATCAAATCTGTTAATACCTCCAATCTCAGCCATAATACCGGCAGAGAAAACCGGACCGATACCGTCAATAGAGGATAAGACATTTGGTAACAACTGCATTTGTGCAGCAATTGCTTTGTCAAATTCCTTAATTTGTGATTCCAATGCTTTTATGGAAGTTATGGATATAGAAAGCACCTGATTCACAGAATCATTTACTGTTTTGGGTAAACGATAAGAGCTTCTGGCAGCTTTCTGTATGGCTTTAGCTATTGCTTCTGAATCTGAGAAACGTTTTTTACCTTTTTTAGAAACAAAGGCAGCTAGCTCATGTAAGTCCATATTTGCAAGCTCTTCCGCAGATTCAAATTCTTCGTAAACTGCAAGAGCTGTGGCACTGAAAGTATTAGAAAATACTTTCTCCTGCGTTAGCGTAGAATACTTCTTGAAGAGCACATTCATAAACCTTTGCTTCTCTTTAATAAGGTTTTGAACAGTAAAATATCTTGCTCTTGTGAGGTTCTGGAGTGCTTTGTAGCGATAGTCCCCAAAATATACCTCTTTGTTGATTCTTCCAAAACGCAGGCAGTCGGCTATTACAAAAGAGTCAACCCAATCGTTTTTTGGTAAATCATTGTAGGCTTCTTTAAATTTGCTGACCTGTTTAGGATTAAGCACAAAGATTTTACGGTTAAAAGGTAACAAAGTAGCATCTTCACGAAGAAAGTATACGAGATTATCGCCGTAGACCGATGTTGCTTCAATTCCGATGAGAACATTTGAGATAGAATGTTCAAAGATGGCTTTTAAAATTCTTTTAACAAGAGTTTGAGAACCATCACGGGAATTAGGCAATGAAAAATTACTGAGCTTATCTCCATTAGCTAACATTAAGTAAACAACATTGGAACCACTACTAACATCAATTCCGACATAAAGCGGGTTCATTAAATCACCTTCTTTCATTAGTGAATTGAAATGTCTAATCGGTTTGGTAATACCCATGATCACAGAGCATCAACACCCTCGCATATAAGAATCCGGCTTGAGACGTTCTGATGCGAACCGCACTGCTAAACGGTAGAGCGAAACTCAAGCAAACAGCCGGCGGTT
>JAZQFU010000101.1:0-3460 GCA_045539675.1 Clostridia bacterium
GAGTTTCGGCGATGATATAATCAACGGGAATAAGATTGATTGATGTATAATAAACCAGGCATATAAGCATATATACTGCAATAGGATTGAACCTTGGTTTCAGAATGTATATAAATGTGAATATAAGTCCTGCCGTTTCAAAAGCAAGGAATATAAATACGTATAGTCTTAATCTCGTCAGTCCGTCAAAGTCTGAATAAAGCTTCATACGGTAGAAGGAGGATGCAAGCATTATAAGGGTTACCGTGCAAAGATAAAGGCAAAGTCCCAAAGTAAATTTCTTTTTTTCGTAAGACTTAGTAAGACTCACGGTAATAACAATAATTAAAACATTTATAACCGATAAAGCAAGCAGTTCAAAGAAGCCTTGTCTTGCATATTCGGTATAGCTTAAACCGTAGGGAAGTGCTGAACCCGAAAAAAGATATCTGAACTGAATAAATATAAACAGCGTATAAATAGTAAGCAGAGTGCAAAGAAAAATATTAATTATAAGTAAATCTCCTTTTCTTTCCTTTGCTTCTTTCTGCCGTAATCCTGAAGGAAAATATTTAAGGCACAAAATTCCGAATAAGTATAATCCTGCGAGAATTCCCGTTATTCCTCTGGTTAAAACATTTTTATCAAATAATTCTGAAAGATATTCTCTGAAGCTTTCTGCGGCAGCGGAAAATACCATATCGGCACCGGAAAGCATAAATACCAGAATTAAAGAAGCAGGAACTGTAATAACAAGTGCCAGAAGAACTCGTTTTACCAGTCCGGCTTTGCCGCTGTTTATTTCTTTCAGCCATCTGAAGGGAAGAGTAACAAATCCTAACGGTCTGATTGCGTTTTTTAATGTTTTTAATATAATATCAAAGGTGGAATCATAAAAAGAAACAGGTGAAACGGCAAGCACGGCGAGAATAAGCATAACCGGAATATTTATTCCTTTCCATACCTCTGATGTGCTTATAAGATAGCTTAAGGATATAAGAAAGCTCATAAGAAGGAAGAAAAAGGATTTCATTTTCTTTGTATATATTGTGATAAATATAAACTGAAGAAATGCAAATAAGGTTATTCCCAGTCCGGAATTTTCCGTAAGGCAGAGATATGCAAAAAGAAATGAAGAAAGCAAAAAATAAACTGTGAGCTTTATTTTTGTTTTCTTATCAGCAAAAGGAGAGGTTTCTTCAGCTTCAAGATTCATTTCGGAAACTGTTTTTCTGTTGAGAATAAATATTCCGATAATTGCTCCGATAAGTATATATAAGGGGAATAAGAAAAACATAATCATCTAATCCTTTCTGTATTCGAGAATATCCGCAGGCTGGCAGTCAAGAGCTTTGCAGATATCTTCAAGAGTCGAAAAACGTATTGCTTTCGCCTTGTTATTTTTAAGTATTGAAAGATTTGCGGGCGTAATTCCAATCTTTTCGGAAAGCTCCATAAGACCTATTTTTCTTTTTGCCATCATAACGTCAAGATTAACTGTAATAGACATATGAGCCTCCTATATGGTAAGATCGTTTTCAGCTTTGTAGTTTACGGCTTGCTTGAATAAATCCTTCAGAGTGAGGCAGAAAATACATCCTACCATAAAAATAACGGTAATAACAAGAGCTGCAAGAGTAAAAGCAAGAACTGTTTTTAAAGCATAAATAATAAATACCACAAAGCAGGCAACGGCCATTTTGCGAAAGCTTCTGACGTTTTCATCGGTAAAGGGATTTCCTTCAAGAAGCGAAAAATACATCTTCTTTAAAATGAAAAGTATGTATGCACAAATCATTCCCGAGATTTCAACGGTTAACGCAAAAGGCAGCTTATATGCTCCGGTTGTATAGCCGATAAATTCAAATATTCTGCCGTAAAATAACGGAAACAAAGCAACGCATAATATGCTTAAGATAAATAAAACGTCAACAAGGTATTTTGCTATGTAGTGTGTTAAAGATTTTTTATACATGGTAAATCATTCCTTTCACTAAGAGAATATCATATCAGTTTGCGTTTGTCAATAATTATTTATCGAAAAACGATAAATTTATATTTTCGTAGCTTGACTAAAGAAGAAACTTATATTATAATACCCCTTGCGAAAGGAGTTTGCAGATATGAAAACTTTAAATTATGAAACAACGCTTTTTATTGATAATAAAAAAACGGTTATAAAAAAATCTTCAAAGGTTATTTACGATAACGGTGAGGAGAAAGAGCAGATTAATCTTTATCCTGAAATGAAAGGGCAGACCTTTGAAGGCTTTGGCGGTGCTTTCACCGATGCGGCGGGATATGTTTATTCCCTTATGAATGACGAAGATAAAAATAAAATGATTCATACCTATTTTGATGAATCGGAGCTTAACTATACCATCGGAAGAATACATATGGATAGCTGCGATTTTTCGGTTGATATGTATGAGGCGATGAGTAATCCCGAAGATAAAAATCTTGAATCCTTTTCCCTTGAAAGAACCGAAAAATATATTCTTCCTCTTGTAAGGGATGTGCTTGAAAAATCAGGCAGGGAAATTGAAATTATGGTTTCTCCCTGGTCAGCACCCGCCTTTATGAAAACAAACGGAGAAAGATGCCATGGTGGAAAGCTTAAAGAAGAGTATAAAAAAATGTGGGCAGAATATATCTGCAGATATATAACTGAATTCAGAAAGCTCGGACTTAAGGTTACGAGAATGTCTCTTCAGAATGAGCCCAAGGCAGTTCAGACCTGGGATTCTCTCTGCTATACGGCAGAGGAAGAAAAGATTTTCTTAAGAGATTTTATGTATCCTTCACTTTTGGAAAACGGTCTTTCCGATGTGGAAATTTTCATCTGGGATCATAATAAGGAAAGAGCCTTTGAAAGAGCCTGCGGAATAATAGACGAAGAAACCAATCATATGGTTTCGGGAATCGCTTTTCATTGGTATAGCGGAGACCATTTTGAAGCAGTTGGTTTAATCAGAGAGAAATTTCCCGAAAAAAAGCTTATTCTTTCCGAAGCTTGTATTGAATACAGTGTTTATAAATCCGATGATTATCTTAATAATGCTCAGAAATATGCTCACGATATAATCGGAAACTTCAATAACGGAATGAATGCATTTTACGACTGGAATATTCTTCTTGACCATACGGGCGGGCCCAATCACGTGGGAAACCTTTGTGATGCACCCTTCCTTTTCCATACGGAAGAAAAGAAGCTGATGGAAAGAAATACTCTTTCCTATATCCGTCATTTCAGTCACTTCATTAAACCTGGTGCGGTGAGAATAAAGCATAGCAGATATACCGATAAACTGGATGTTACCGCCTTTGAAAATCCCGATGGTGAAATTGTTTGCATAATCCTTAACCGTGAAGATTATGCTCAGAATTCAACCCTCCGTTTTGAAGGACTTCAGGCAGAGGTTGAAATTCCCGGAAAGTCAATAACTACCGTTGTAATTAAATAGTTAGATTAAAATACGAA
>JAZQFU010000102.1:0-4970 GCA_045539675.1 Clostridia bacterium
GTCTCGGAAGAGCATTGATAAGATTTTCGCAGTTTTTAAAAATAACCAGGGAGGATTTTTCCTCTCCGTTTTCCTTATAAACCTTCATTTGCTCCTTAACGCAGAGCCAACCGTTTATGCGGTTATTGGAGGCTTTAATAAGTGGAATATTTTTTGCGGCGAAAATATCTGCAATGCTTTTTCCGCTTTCCCTTTGTCTGTTCCACATATCCGGCGGTGCATATACTCCAAGCACCGAATCGGGGGAAATATAGCCTGCAAGCTTATCTGCCGCTTCCGAAACAATCAGATTTGACTGATGAATCTCACGGTAAACGAATACCCTTCCGAATCTGTCCACCGCATAAAAAAGGCAGGCAAACATATCAAGTCCGTAATCAAAGGAGGCATAGTGATTATATGTTCCGCTGTCACGGATATCAAATGGCTCCGAGGTATGTATACGGCTTGTAAACTCGCTGAAATAAGCTCCCTTTTCAATTCCCCATTCTCCTTCGCCCACAATCCTGTATGCCGACGGGTCTCTTTCCTTAAGTTCCTCAAACATGGAAATATCCTCAGGAGATAAAAACTCGTTATGATAATAATTTCTTGTTAGTGCAAGAATATCAGGACTTTTCACATCGAAAAAACGGGTTTTAATCCACATTTCACTCCACGGATTAAGAGTTAAGGTAATCTGAGGAAAAAGCCTTTCATCCGCAATTCCCCTTACGGAAAAATCCAGTTTGTTGAAATCCTCCTCATCTGCCACCTGATATGCCTCTTCAATCCATACCCAGCACAGATATCCCGTGGAAACGGTTATGGAGGTAACCGAATCGGGATTATCAAAGCCGCGGAAAAGCACCTTCTGCCCTGTATGCTTCAAGGTTATTTCAAGGGGCGAAACCTTAAATTCAAAAAGGTGATAAACTCCAAGCCTTTTTGCCGCCTTCTTAAGCTCGGCAAACTGACTGTCTTTAAGACTGTTATAGAACTGTCTCATACAAAGAAGATTGGAATTTTCATATTTAAGCAGATGATAAATATACCAAAGAGCGGCGGTATGTGATTTTTTTGATCCCCTGCCGCCCTTAACAACTCTGTATCTTCCTTTAAAATCCCAGAATTCCTTATAGTTTTTCCCCACCGCTTTTCCTATATCAGTTTCCACTATTTAACCTCTCCTTTGAATATTACCGGCTCAACAGCATCAGGCTTTGCCTTTTTATCTGCGGTTATGCTTAAAAGCTCCTTTATGGCGCTGATTTTTATTTTCATATCCTCTGCCTGTTCTATTATATCGGTAAGTGTTTCAAGTGCATTTTTCGTATAATCCTCATAGGTTCTTTTTTTTCTTGCCATTTTAACCTTCCTTTCATAAAAAAATCCCCCAGGGGCAAATGCCCCGGGGGATTAAAAAATTAAATTATTCTGCTGCCGCTGAAACCGAGCAGTCACATTCAAATGCCGAAACAATCTGTTCCTCATTATAATCGCTCAAAAATTCTGCGGTCATATGGTATGAAATGAGTCCGTTCTCCTTGGATGCGGCAACATCCGTTACGTTAATATCCATTTCTTTAAGCTTTCTTTTTGCCTCATCAAGGAATCCCGCATCCGCAACTCCGTAGAAGGAAAGCTCCCTTATCTGCGGTTCACGGAAAATACGGTAGCTTGAGTGAAGAAGAATCTGGGTAAGAAGAACTATTCCGCAGGAAACTATTCCCACAATATAAAGCCCTCCTCCGATTGCCATTCCTATTGCTGAAGTAGTCCAGATTCCGGCCGCCGTGGTAAGTCCCGTAACGGTTCTTTTGTTTACGAGAATCATTCCCGCTCCGAGAAATCCGATTCCGGTTACTATATTTGCCGCTATTCTGGTATGATCGCCGGCACTTCCGCCAAAGGCATATCTTGATACTATCATAACCAGAGCCGCACCGCAGGCAACTATGGCATGAGTTCTGACCCCTGCCATCTTGGAACGGTTTTTTCTTTCGTAACCGATTGCAAATCCGCAGCCCCACGCAATAAGAAGCCTCAAAAGATGAATCCCGGTTTCAAGCAAAGCCTCTAACGTAAACATATCCAATACCTCCAAACAAGTAATAATTTATATATTATACACAAACTTTTCGGTTTTGTCAAATGTTTTTTCGGATATAATGAGTAGCTTTTCTCGCAAGCCAGTAAAGTCTGCCGTCAGGGTTTTTCGCCATTTCCTCAAGCATTCCCTCTTTATCGGTAACAATCCCCCTGTTACCAAGCTCCCATACAATATCATTTGCCGAGGTATATTCAATTATATTATCGTTGGTAATGCGGTCTTTGAACTCCTTCCACTTTGCTTCATCAACGAAATTCGCCGGGCATTTCTTGCCGGTCACGTCATAATGGCGAACCACATTTTCAATACCCACGGAATATTTTTTCATAAGCACCTTCACAAGAGAAACAGCATTTTCAAGAGTTTCCTCCTTAAAATACCAGTTGCCGTTCCCGTCCTTCAGGCAGCAAAGCTCAATTCCTACGGAATTTCCGTTGGTACAGATTCCGTTTAAAGGGTGATGAGCACTTTCCATTTTTCCGCCGCAATGCCATGCCATATGCTTATCCTCAACGCTCTGCCAGATTGACGCTTCATCCACAAAATAGTGAGCGGAGGAGGAAAGTGCGTTATTATAAAAATAACGGGCATTATCCACCGCCGATGAAACCGATCCTACATAATGAATAACTATATATTTTATTTTTCTGTTATTCATGGGAGTATAGTTATATGGGGTTATAAGCCTGTGAATTTCAAGCATTTATTCACCTCCTTAAAAATTTTCCTTATCTGCCGGGTTATTCACTACCCCGAACGCAATAAGCACCGCAAGCAAAAGCTCAACGAAGGTATTCCATTCGGGAATTTCAAATCCCAGCCAGTTTTTAAATACAAATGCAATAAGTGCCGCTATTGAAAGCCACAGCACCGGGCTTTTAAATCTTTCCTTCATCTGTGATACTCCCTTAACTCCTCCACCGTTTTTTTCAGCTCTTCAATCTGAATTTCTATAGCGGTTTCGGCTTTTTCTAAATTATATGTTCTTTCCTTCACCTTATTCCACTTCTTGACCTCCGCTTCAAGGCTGTCGATACGGTAAACCGTGAGCTTATTGGAAACCATTATGGCGGTTATTGAGCCTATAAGAGTTCCGAGAAGAGATAATAAGCCTACTATCACTTCACTTGGCATCAGCTTCACCCTTTATCAGTCTCCTTACTTCCGCCTTAACCTTTTCGCAAAAAGCAAAATACTCTGCATATTCCTCCGGCTTTTCATCCCTCTGCCTTAAGATTGCAAGCTCATCATCCACCGAGTATTTTTCGTGGATTTTCATTGCAACGAATGAAGGATATTCCGCTTCGGTTATTTTAATTTCAACAGGTTCGGGGTCCGGAAGTTCAAGCAGTCCCTTATTTGATTTTACTAACATAAGTTTCCTCCTATCTGCCGTATATTTTCATTGTAGTTCCCACTCCATACTTAAAATTACTTCTATCCGACATAATCGTAGAAGATTCAAACCAATATGTTGTTTTGCCTTCAAGCTTTGTGGGATAATACATATTTGCAGCATTGCCTTCATAAACGTGTGGAATAGAACCGTATTTCTGTCTTTTGTAGCAACCATAGTGATCCACATTAATATCTGTATAAACGTGTGCCCCATTTATAAAAACACTTCTGATAACAAAATTATTTTTTATATCACCACCTTTTGGTGTAGGCTCAATATAACAACTACCATACTCCCCTATAAGATAGTTTGATTGGCCCATTTCTGAAGGAGTAATTTCATTGCTATTTGATAACCCAACCTTCCAGGCTCCCTGAAAACCGTTTACCGATATATTCTCTCCATCAGCATCCAAAGTGGTCAAGTCATTAATTTTTATAACTGGCATATATTCAACATAAGTGCTTAAATCCCCACAGTCAACACATATAGCTGTTACCCCTTTTTCTCCTCCCGAATACTTTGCTTTATCCTCAGTTGTCATATTAAGCCACTCTTCCTGAGTTCCTTCATAACCATTCGCATCCGCTATATCATAATCGGTTATAACTGATTCTCCAAGCTCCTTCCATACTCTTTCAAGCTTTTTTGCATCGACTTCGGAAACCTCTGTTTTTTCGGCATAGGTTTCAGAAATGTTTCTACCTGTGCCGTCAGTTATTGCTTTATTTGCGGTCTCTGCATTAATTGCAAACTGAGAAACATTTGCTTCCTCACTATACCAGGAATTTGCAGACATATACGAATTGTCGGCATTAACGGCTGACACAGCCTGTTCTGCCATCTTAACCGGATTTTCATCTGTATCGTCTTTAAGCTCAGAAAGATAAACGGGAATACTTTCCCTCACCGTTTCAAGCCTTCCTTCAAGCCTTCCTTCCATCTCTTCCTTTTCATCATAATACACAAATGAGGAGAGCTTACTTTCAAGTTCTTCTCTTTCTGCCTTTAAAGAAATTTCTTCCTTTAATGCCTCAAGCTCAGCTTCCGTTTTTTCCTTTTCAAAATAATATGTATCGGCTGAAAGCTTGCTGTCCAGCTTTTTTTCCAGCCCGGAAACTTCTTCCCTTTCTGCCTTGGTTTCAAAAAGAAGCTCTATGGAATCGGTATATTCCGATTCCATATATGAGGTTGCATTTATTCCGCCCTCAAAGGTTACCGCAAAAAGCACGGATTTAAAAATCTCGCTTCCCTTTTTCATAACAAGCTGGGCATCGAAGCCGTATCCCTCTGTAAGCTTATGAGGAATCATCCAGGAGAATTCCTTTTCCTCCTTTATGCTTAAGGCAATCTGCGATACATTGCCGTTGCTTTCGCTGATATCAAGAAATTTATTGAAGGATTCATATTCCGAAGGTACGGAAAACTCAATTTCCGTTGCATTTCCCTCTCCGCTTATTCCGTGAATTACTTCTCCGG
>JAZQFU010000103.1:0-4860 GCA_045539675.1 Clostridia bacterium
TCACAGCTGACGGTCTTACGGAAGTTAAGATTGATGAAACTGTATATGAGCTTTCGCCTCTGGCAAAATACGTTCCTGATGCAGGTGATTACGGAACCTATTACCTTAATCTGTTTGGTCAGATTACCGCAAAGGATAAGGTTGTTACCGATGAGCAGTATGCTTATCTTATCAGCAAAAAGCAGATTGGCTCATTTGAGGGCAGATACTGTGTCAGACTGATTAACGAGTCCGGCAAGGTAGTTGATTACGAACTTGCTGAAAAGGTATCCCTTAATGATAATCCTAAAACCCCGGCAGGCAAGGTTTTCAAAGATGATTTACTTATGAACGGAGTAACGGATGCTGACGGAAATCCCACCTGTCAGCAGCTTATCAGGTTTAAAACCGATAAAGACGGAAAGCTTGATAAGATAAGGGTATTTGCCGATTACACAGGCAAGGAAGTTGGCTTTAAAAAGGATAAAGACGATACAACCTTCACTCTTGACTATAAATCAGGTGTCAATATTAAGTATTATGGCGGAAATGCCAAGGTTTTCGGCACGAGATTTCTGGTTAATGCCGAAACTCATGTATTTTTTGCACCGCCCACCTATACAACCGATAAAGAAAGCTTTGATGCGGGGTTGATAACCAAACTTTCCACAGAAACCACCTATACAACACCAGAATTTTATGATGTTTCGTATTCCAATATGACGGGAGTTGTTGTTATAAGACAGGCGGCAGGAGGCTCTTCGGGTATGAAAAACGGAGACCCTGAGCTGGTTATCAGTAAAATAACAAAGTATTATATTCCCGAAGAAGGCACAATCGGACTTAAAATATACGGATACCGGCTTGGCGTGGAAAAGGAAATTCCCGTTAAGGATCTCGATATAACAGATAATAATGCAAACTACGGAAACGGAAAAGGGGTTCTTGATTTAAGACCGGGAGATGTTATTCAGTATGCCCTGAATGTGGATGGAACTCTTACTGCACTAAAAATATTATTCCAGTATAATCCTGATAAATTTGAACTGACTGAAAGTCATACAAGTATAACCTCTGTATTTGTAGCACTGCATCAGGGTATCGCAAAGCTTTTATACAGAGATGAGGCTTCGGTTATACTGAATGCAACAAATCCTGAAGACAGAACCTATGACAGAAGCTTTATAGTCGGCCCGAGAACACGCTTTTTCAGATTTGACACAAAGACCGATAAGCTTACAATGGTGGAAGCTTCCGATATTCCTGAAAATTCAAAGGTTTATTTCAGAAACTGCTACAATATGTTATATGATGTAATTTATTTTGAATAGGGAGGTAAAAAGATGAAAAGAATTATTTCAATGCTTACAGCAATTGTTATGACCGTCTCTTTACTTCCTGCCTTGTCCTTTGCAAAGGAATATGTCGTATATAAGGACTTTGAAGAATATGAAATAGGGGAAACTGAGATTACAACAAGTGATTGTTCCGCCGGAGGCACGGAAGGTGTAGCTTACGATATAGCCTATCCTCCGCGTTCAAACAGTAAAGCACTTCATATTGTTAATGATGCGGGCAATCTGGGAAAATCGGCAGCTGCAAATGTAGTTCTTGTTATAAACCGTTCAGGCAAGGTTATGATAGAGTTTAAAATTATGCCCACCGATTATACCCAGACTACAGTGGGGCTTCAGAGTAAGGTTTACGGCTGGAAGTCTTTCCTTATTATGTCTAACGGTAGTATTAAACCTTATACAGGTGATCCCATAGTTACCATAGGTGAATATGCACAGCCCTATGATATGAATAAGTGGTATACTATAAGGCTTATGGTTGATTCCGAGGCTGAAACATACGACTGGTATTTAAACAATAAGCTCATAGCCGAAAAAATTACCCTTCCGGGAGCTAAAGGCTTCTATAAGGATTACGGAATATACAGATGCCAGATTCAGAGATATATATCCAAAGGAAATTACTCTGAAGCATACATTGATGATATTCACGTGCTTGCAGGAGAAGAAGCAGATGAAATTCAGCCTCCGGCAATTGCGGAAGAGGGGGAAGAAGGTCTTTCTTTAAAATGGCAGCCGGAAGATAACTTCCTGACTTACAGAAATCCTCCTATTTTCACCTGGCCCACAATCCCCATGGCAGAGAAATATACCCTTCAGCTATCAAGAAATGAAGATATGTCGGATATTGTATATGAGGTTCAGACTGAAGGAAGCTATTATTCACCGGCACATACAATGGATAGCGGAGTATGGTACTGGAGAGTTAACGGCACCAATATGAACGGTACTACCGGATGGAGCAAGGTTAAACGCTTCAGAATTTCTGCGGATGCATATATAGATATCATACCTGATGCCGATGATATGATAGAGATGATTTCGGAAACTCACCCCAGATTATGGTTCAATAATGAAACATTACCTGAGTTTCGCAAAGCGGTAGCAACGGGTGAAGCAAAGACAGCATTCGACGAGGTAAAAGCTACGGTTGATAAAAAGCTTAATAATCCTGTGCCTGAAGACCCGAAGCTTATTTTTCCCGAAGGGGCAACCTCTTCCGAAAAGTCTTTGATAAAGAGTCAGTTTAAAAGCTCGGGACTGGAAAAGACTCAGGATATGTATCAGGCGGCATATGTATATATGATAACCGGCGAGAAAAAGTATGCGGATAAGGCTATTGCTTATCTTGATGCAATGGCAGATTGGGATCCAAGCGGAGATACGAGCTATAAAACATCAGACTCGATTCATAAAGATCTCACTCAGAAGGCAGCAATTGTTTATGACTGGTTATATCCTTTACTTTCCGGGGAAACCAAAGCAAAGGTTCTTTCAATGATAAAAGAGCGATTTTACGTAATGTATAAACCATTAATGCAGCAGCATCCTCTCGATGAGAATCCGTATGATTCCCACGGTACGAGCTGTATGAAATCGCTGTTTCTCATTTCCTTTGCTATAATCCACGATCTGCCCGAGGCTTCGGAATGGTTTAAAAATATTCAGCCGACCTTCTATAAGGTTGATGGATGGGGCGGAGAAGACGGAGGGCATTGTAACGGAACGGGATATGCCAATTTTGTAAGTGCGGCTAATCAGACTGCGCTTCACGATATGGTATATACTGCTACAGGATATGCGGCATATAATTCCGCAATGCAGCGAAATGAACTTAAATTCTTAATGTACTTTATGTCAAACGGTGCCCCTGTTGGTTCATTCGGTGATGACGATCTTATTCCACCTGTGCGTGAGAGCGTAAGCTTAACAAGATATCTTACCGGTGCAGGACGTTATAACAGCGGAGCATGGAAATGGGCATCCGAGACAAGAGGTAAAGCACCGTCAGTAGCTGAACCGATGCTTCTTAAGTATTTCAATAACGATATTGAATCGGTGCCGCCTTTTGAATATCTTAACACCTATCATGACAGAGATATAGGCTGGATATCATTCAAGTCAGATATTATTAATCCGCAGCACGTGGCTGTTCATTTCAAGTCAAGCTGGTGGGGAGCATACAATCATTCCCACGCCGATCAGAACAGCTTCTTCATATATGCCTACGGTGAACCGCTGGCATTGGATAGCGGATATTTTGATTATTATTACAGTGATCATGATGCAAACTATACCCGTCAGACGCTGGCGCATAATGCAATCACCGTTAACGGCGGAAAAGGGCAGTATATATTACAGAAAAATCCCGAAGGAAATATCAATTCCAAGGGTGATATCACAGGATATCTCCACGGAGAAAAATTCAATCTTGCAGCGGGGGATGCGAAAAGAGCTTATCCCGATCTTGATAAGGCAGACAGATATCTTATCTATTTAAGACCTGATTATGTAATCGTAGTCGATGAATTATCCGCTGTGAATGATAATCCCACGCAGTTTGAATTTAACTTAAAAGCCATTTCTGATTTGGAGCTTGAAATGGAAGCGCAGAAAGCGGTTGTTACTCAGGGAAGAGCAAAGCTTTCCGCAACCCTCCAATATCCGAAGGCTAAAGAAATTGAAGATTTCGATACCTTTATCGGTATAGACGGAAAGGAACACAGACCGTCAGTAGACCGTCTTCCCAGAAGAAAAGACCACTACGGCGTAAGATTTGATACCGATAAGGTTTCGGATACCGTTATGGTTACAACCTTTGATATTCTGAAAGCTGATGAAGAAGAAAAGAATGTTCAGGTTAATAAGAACGATGAGTGTATGGAAATTATCGTAGATAATAACCAAAGGATTTATGTTCGCCTGGATATGGAAAAAGAAGAAGTAAGTTACGGTAACGTGAGCTTCAAAGGTTCTGCGGCGGTATTTGAAGACGATTCATTTATGCTTGTTAACGGCACAGAGCTTATAAAAGACGGAGTAACCCTTATATCCGCTGATGTTCCGAACAGCTTCTCTTACGAAACGGGAGAGCTTCACGTATTCGGAAATACAGACGGTAACGTGTCTGTGAAGCTTCCTCTTACGGTCACGGAAATCAAAGATGAGAACGGATTTGAAACCGTGAGAGCAGATCTTGAAGGATACGATTACAATACAATGGCTTATAAGTGGACTCAGGGTGATGATAATATAATCAACATTGTTTATGAAGCGGGTCAGTATAATATGTATCTTAACGGAACTCCGCCGATGAAGTATGAGGGGCTTACCGTAAGAATAAACGGTAAACCTGCAGAATATAAAAATCCTGCATTTACCGAAAACGGAACAACCTATGTGCCTCTTGAAGAAACAGTTTCAATGTACAGTGCAACAGTTGAACAGTCGGGTGATTCCTATGTTATTAAAAAAACAAAGGAATCCTACGGTGATTATCTGACCTACGAAGGTGCGGTTAATACCC
>JAZQFU010000104.1:0-2511 GCA_045539675.1 Clostridia bacterium
ATTTTGTTACCATTTGCACCCGGGGCAGAAAATGTATATTATCAGATATCATCGTAGGGCAGGGGCTTGCTCCTGCCGTTTTTATATTCAAAAGGGAGGGCTTTTATACCCTCCCCTCATATTATTCAAACCACATAATAAGCTCCAACAATCTTTTAGCGCAAACCGCCATTTCGTTTCTGCTGTTTTCTATGGGCATTGCCTCATAGAATTTTTCCTTTGAACAATTCACGCAGGAGGGCATACGAATGTCGTTACCTGCTGTGATTTCGGGTGCTCTGGTTGCGGAATTGCCCCAGTCGGTGGTTATTAATCCCTTATATCCCCACTCACCCCTCAATATTCCGTGAAGAAGCTCCGCATTTTCGGATGAATATATATTATTGACAAGATTATACGAAGTCATAATAAGCTTCGGTGAGCTTTCCTTAACGCAGTTTTCAAAGCCCTTAAGATAAATCTCACGCAATGCTCTTTCGGAAACAACGGAATTTGATTTCACGCGGTTTGTTTCCTTATTGTTGCAGGCGAAATGCTTCGGAGTTGCAACCACTCCGCAGGACTGAATTCCTCTTACCATTGCCGCTGCCATTTTTCCCGAAACAAAAGGATCCTCGGAATAATACTCAAAGTTTCTTCCGCAAAGAGGACTACGGTGGATATTAAGCGCAGGAGTGAGCCACATAAAAAGATTGTTTTCCTTACATTCAAGAGCACCTGCCTGCCCTACCCTTTCAAGAAGCTCCGTATTCCAGGAGCAGGCGAGCATTGTTGCCACGGGGAAAGCGGTTGTATTAACTCCTACCTGCGGAAGAATTCTTACTCCGGCGGGCCCGTCGGTTGTCATAACATTCGGAACCCCGTATTCGGGAAGATTTCCCATTCCCTCGGTATTGGAAACTCCGGTATTTCCCTGCCCCGTAAGCAGGCTGAAAAGCTCTCTGTCGGTAAGCTGAGCCACAAACTCATCAAGAGTTACTCTGCCCTCATATACATCAAGAAGCTGCTTCTTTTCTTCGTCCTTGCCGGGAATCTTAGTTTCACAAACGTAATCGCAAGGGAACTCTTTTGGAATATATTCCGTATCGGGAACCTCAATATATTCTCCGGTTGCGGTGAGTCTTTTTCCCAGATTGGTGGGCTTGCAGTATTCCGTAAGCTTTTCACAGATTTTATTTTCCTTAAGCTCATAGGTAAAATCAAGCTCAACTGCGTCACGAACGTTATTTCCTGCATAAAGCTTGTACTCACCGGCTTCCATAACATATGCAGATTTTTCCACTATGCCCGTATCGTCATAGGATGCCATATCCTTTATATCATAGCTCATTATGAGAGTTTCGCCTTCTCCGGGAAGAAGAAGCCTTGTTTTCGCAAAGGCGCAGAGCTCTCTTTTGGGCTTGGTGATTTTTCCTTCGGGAGCCATATAATAAACCTGAACAACCTCTTTGCCCTTATATTCTCCCGTGTTTTTAACTGTTGCGCTTATAATGATTTTTTCACCGTTGACCACAGCGGATAAATCCGAAATATCAAAGGTGGTATATGAAAGTCCGAATCCGAAGGGATAAACAACCTTTTCCTTCATTCCGGGAATGGTTTCAAAGTATCTGTATCCAACAAAAATATCATCTGTATATTTAACATAATCAAGGGATTCGTGGAAGCCTTCGGTGGAAGGATAATCACTTATGGAAGCGGCACAGGTATCAACCAGCTTTCCCGAAGGAACAGCATCTCCCACAAGAATATCCGCCGCGGCAAGTCCGCCCTCCATACCGCCCTGCCATATCATAACGGCAGCACCGATTTTTCTGTTATTGGCAAACCAGGAGGTATCAATCATGGCACCGGTATTTAAAAGCACAATAACCTTGCCGAAATTATTGCAAACATCCTCAACCATTTTCTTTTCATTGGCACTTAAATCGAAATAAAAGTCGGTTCCGTCGCTCTTTCTGTCCCAGCCTTCACCGGAGAAACGGTTTATGGTTATAATTGCGGTATCGGTAAATTCCTTCGCTCCCTTAAGAAGCTCTTCGGGAATTACTGTTTCGTCAAAGCAACCGCAGATATCTCCGTTTCTGTATGCACCGATAAGGTTTTCATCAGCACCGGCTTCAACAAGTGATTTAAGAGCAGCTTCCTTATCAACCGTCATTTCCGCAACATATCCCTTGTAGAAAAGAGAAAGTGCATCATAAACCTCAATATCCTTTTTGAGCTTAAGGCCTTCATATATATTGCGGACGTATTCGCAGTGCACATCACCCGAGCCTCCGCCGCCCTTAACATAATCAATCTGCGCCTTTCCGAAAATGGCAACCCTTGTTCCCTTCTTAAGAGGCAGAATACTTCCTTCATTCTTAAGAAGAACGGTTCCTTCACAAGCCGCTTCCCTTGAAAGCTCAATATGCCTTTTGCTTCCCGTGATTTTTGAATTATTATCTCCGAGAGGCATACAGGGCTGATATTTGATTCTTGCCCATTTATCCATAAAAATCCACTCCT
>JAZQFU010000105.1:0-2405 GCA_045539675.1 Clostridia bacterium
TGTGAGCTTCACAGAGAAAAAATCAAAAACGCAGATATAATTGAAATGTTAATTAACTTTTTTTAGTAATTTAAACCTCTTCAATAGATGCAGATATTGAAAGTCAAAATTAACGACAAAATATAATAATAACATTTTCACAAAAAGTAAAATATGAAAACATCTTATGCTCTTGTGAGTACGTAAATTGCATATCACTTTTTCAAAAAAGGCTCACATTTTTCCCCTCCGCCCTTGACTGAAATTTCAAAATATGATATAATTTTGTATTTGAAAGAGGAAGCATTGCTTCCGTGAAAGGAAATGATTAAAATGATTAAAGTATCGGTTCTCGGTGCAACAGGCTATGCAGGTGCCGAGCTTGTCAGAATATTGTGCTCACATCCTGAGGTTGAGCTTGGTTATCTGGGTTCTTCTTCCTTTGCAGGAAAACCCATGAGCTCTGTTTATAATAATTTCAGAAAGGTTCTTGATAAGGAGCTTTCCGATGCCGATGCGGCAGAAATTGCAAAGAATTCCGACCTGGTTTTCACCGCACTTCCTCACGGAGTTTCCAAAACCGTTATTCCGGCTCTTTATGAGCAGGGAGTTAAGGTTATCGACTTAAGCGGAGATTACCGTTATGATGACCCGGAGGTTTATGCGGAATGGTACGGCGAGCCTCATAATAACGTTGAGCTTATGAAAAAGGCTGTTTACGGTCTTTGTGAGCTTCACAGAGAAAAAATCAAAAACGCAGATATAGTTGCAAACCCCGGATGCTATACCACCTGCTCAATCCTCGGTTCCGCTCCTCTTTATGCATCAAAGGTTGTGCGCCCCGGCTCAATAATCATTGATGCGGATTCAGGCGTTACCGGTGCAGGAAGATCTACCGCACTTGATAACAGCTTCTGCGAATGCACCGAAAATATGAAGGCATATAAAGCAATCGGTCACCGGCATACCTCTGAAATCGAGCAGGAGCTTTCAAAGCTCTGCGGAGAAAAGGTTGTTGCAACCTTCACTCCCCATCTCGTTCCTTTAAAGAGAGGAATTCTTGCAACAATCCATGCCGACCTTGTTAAAGATATAAGTGAAGATGAGCTTATTGCACTTTACAGGGAATATTATAAGGATGAATATTTCGTAAGAATATACGGTAAGGATGAGCTTCCCGAAACCAATCACGTTGCAGGCTCAAACTTTGTTGATATCGGTATCAAAAAGGATGAAAGAACAGGCAGAGTTTTAATCGTTTCCTGTATTGATAACATCGTTAAAGGTGCCGCAGGTCAGGCTGTTCAGAATATGAACCTGCTGTTCGGACTTGATGAAAAAACAGGACTCGATTTTCCGGGATTCTATCTTTAATGCATTTTAGGTAATTGCGAAGTAAACCTTTTATTTTGCAATTACCTGAACTTTTATATACTTGAAAGGGGATAAAACAAAATGGAAGAACTTATAAAAAAAGCCGGTATTCTAATTGAAGCACTGCCGTATATCCAGAAATTTGCAGGAAAAACCGTTATAATCAAATACGGCGGCAATGCAATGATAAACGAAGAACTTAAAAACTCTGTTATGGAGGATATTACTCTTTTAAAATTCGTAGGACTTCACCCCATTGTCGTTCACGGAGGTGGACCGGATATTTCTGCGGCACTTGAAAAGAACGGTGTAAAATCACAGTTTATAAACGGACTTCGTGTAACTGATGAGGAAACGATTAAAATAGCACAGCAGGTGCTTGTAGGTAAAACGAACAAGGAGGTTGTGTCGCTTCTTAACTGCAAGGGAGCAAAGGCTATAGGTGTATGCGGAATCGATGCATCACTCATTAAGTGTAAAAAACAAAAGATGGTTGTTGACGGTAAAGAGTGCGATCTTGGCTATGTTGGTGATATAGTCAGCGTTGACCCCGTGCTTTTGAACGGCTTGATAGACAGCGGATATATACCGGTAATTGCACCGATTGGTGTGGATGATGAAGGAAATTCATATAATATAAATGCAGACAGTGTTGCAGGTGCAGTTGCCGCAGCAACAGCTGCTGAAAAGCTCATACTTCTTACCGATGTTGAAGGTGTTAAGGATGCAGAGGGCAAGATTGTTTATGAAGCAGACGGAGACGATATATTCAGAATGATAAAAGACGGTGTTATTACCGGAGGTATGATACCTAAAGTGAACGGATGCCTTGATGCAATTGCGGCAGGAGTTAAGGGTGTGCATATCATAGACGGCAGAATACCGCACTGTCTGTTGCTTGAAATTTTCACAAAGTCAGGAATAGGAACACTGATCAAGAGTGAAAACTACTAATATCAATATTTGATATGGTGAAAATTACAGCCCAAAATACTATATTTAGTATATTGGTTATAATGTGATAATAATATATTGAAATTTTTGTTATATTT
>JAZQFU010000106.1:0-4176 GCA_045539675.1 Clostridia bacterium
CTGATGTATGGGTAAGGCTTTTAACGCAGCATCGGCGGAAAAGAGGAAGTAAAAAACGAGGTTCGGATAACTACTGTCACGCTACCGTTATGAAATCTGCCGCCTTTTTTGTTTTCTCTTTGGCGTTTGCTACGGCAAAAGATAAATCTGCGGCTTTAAGCATCATTTCATCGTTATTGTTAGCCGTAAAATATTCGAACTCTCGGAAAAAGCCTTCCCCTGTGGGAGGGGAAGGTGCCGAGGTACGAGGCGGATGAGGTGGTGAACCTTGATGTTATTGTTTTTTGATTTCAAAAGGGATTTTGAAAATTTCATAATAATATAATTTAATTTATCTATACTATGCAAAGGGCTTAAGGGGATTTAAGAATTCCCCTTTCCCCTTTGCAATCCCCTTGGGCCCCCAACCGGGTGCTCATTCGCCGCACGGCTGCTGCGCTATATTTTAATAATCGTAGGGAAGAGCCTTTATCTCATTTATAATCTTTTCAAGAAATTCTATTTTTTCACCCCATAAAAACCTTAAGTTTATAAATCACAACCCGCACATTATAACATATCATCAAATAAAATGCAATTCTCCGGCATAAATATTTCTGCTTTACTTGAACTTTTTGAAATTTATGGTATAATGATTTCAGACGGAATTATTCATTTCAACGTAGGGCAGGGGCTTGCTCCTGCCGGAGAATCGGAACGGGCAAGTCCGTTCCCTGCAGGTTGCGGTGTATTGAACAAATTCGTCACGAATTCCCGATGTGCCGGATGCATAAAAAACAAAGGAGGAAAATTCCCATGGTAATATATGCGGATATAGGAAATTCAAATACCAAGCTTTGCACTTTTTCGGATTTCAGCAATCCGCTTATTATTAAAAACCGTGAAGCCGACGAAGCTTTCATAAACGGGATTTCCTCACTTATTAAGGATGACGGGGAAATTTATGCGGTTTCCGTTTCGGAGGATTCCTTAAAAAGATTTTCCGGAATTTCAAAAAGCCTTAATATTACCCTTAAGGTATTTGATAAAGCCTCATTTCCCTTTGAAAGCAGATATAAAAACCCTCTTCTTCTGGGAGCAGACCGTATTGTTACCGATTACGCAGCCTGCCGTCTTTACGGCGGCGGACTTATCGTGACGGATTTGGGCACGGCGGCAACCTTTGATATTATGGATAAAGAGGGTGTTCATCTCGGCGGAGCAATTATGCCGGGGCTTGACCCTTACGAATCAGCGCTGTTATTAAAGGCAAGAGCCCTTCCCGGGGGATCGGCAAGACTTATGCCCGAGTCCACGGGAGTAACCACCGAAGAGAATTTAACCTCAGGGCTTTATTACGGCTTTGTCGGTTCGGTGCTTCATATGACGTGGATTTATAAGAAAAAGTATCCCGGCTTTAAGGCGGTGCTTACAGGCGGAGATACAGAGCTTTTTAAAGATGAGGATATTATTGATATTTTTGACCGGGGGCTTACCCTCAAGGGTCTTGATATAATAAAAAAGGATTTTCCCGAATCCTTCAGGGGGTACTGATATGCAGGATATTTTTGCAAATTACGTTGTTCCGAAGGGATTTTACATCTGCACCGACTGCGGATGTATGTATGAGCATGCTGAGAAGGGAATTCTTCCGCCCTGCCGTGACTGCGGCGGCGAGCATTTCCGTGCCAGCGTTTTTGTTAACCTCACAAAGGAGCAGATAGAAGAAAAATTCAACGAATCAATAAAGCTTCTTGCAGTTGCCACTTATCTTTATGAGACCTGCGGTCTTTCCGAATTTCTTAACGTAATCTCAATTAATCTGAGGCTTCTTTTATGCGACGGAGAATACTCACTTCTTCCCCGTATGATTCCGAATCCCAGATTCCGCAAGGCAGGAGAAGGCTTCAACGGAAACGTTCTTCCTCCCGAAAAGCTTCTTGAAAACCCAATAACGCCCCTTGACCTTGAAGGCTTTTTGAATCAGGTGGTAATAAGAAGGCCCGGCGGAAAGCCCATAACCGTCAAGAAAATGATAAGAGCCTCCGCAAATAAAAGCGGCGGTGCTCACGTTGATACGGAAATGGAGGAGGATTTCTTCATCTCTGCAGGAGTCAGCAAATACTATTTCGTTATTATTGCGAAATACTTAATCGGAATGTCCGGTCTTAACTACGATAAAATAATAAAGGAATTCAGAGGGGCTCTTCCCCCTGAAGAAACAGGTACAGTTTAAATGAGTTACAAGGCACAGATTATGATTCCCTCCTTTACGGGTGAGGAATCCTCATATATTGAAAAAGCAATTGAAAAAGGCGAAATTGCCTGCAAGGGAGAAAACAGCTCGGAGCTTTTAAATCTCCTTCTTAAGAAAACAAAAGCGAAGCACGGGCTTCTTGTGGCAAACGGAACCGCCGCAATTCATCTTGCATTAAAGGCGGCAGGAGTTACAGATAGGGATATTGTTTTCTGCCCCACCTTCACCTACTGCGGAACGGCTTATCCCATAATCTATGAAAGGGCGATTCCCGTATTCATCGACTGCAAGCCCGACGGAACCTTAGACCCCGGGGCATTGGAAAAGGCTCTTATAAAATATAAGGATAATCCTCCGAAGGCGGTTATTGCGGTAGATACCTACGGTGCTCCTGCGGATTACGACGAAATAAAGTCCCTTCTTGCCCCTTATAAAATCCCCCTTATTGCAGACAGCGCCGAATCTCTGGGCGGAAGCTATAAGGGAAGACCTGCAGGCTCCTTCGGGGATATTTCCATTGTTTCCTTCAGCTATTCGAAAACCGTTACCACCTCTATGGGCGGTGCGATTTTTTCGGATAATGAGGAATACATTAAAACCGCCTCCTATCTGGCAAATCAGGCAAAGGCAAGCTCTCCCTGTTATCTTCACCGTGAAATCGGCTATAACTACCTTATGAGCAACCTTCTTGCCGGAATGGGAATCCCGAATCTTAAAAGAATCGAATCGCTTATTGAAAGAAAAAGAGAAATTTTCTTAAAATACAAAAAAGCATTTTCAAAATACTCCTTCCTCCGCTTCTGCTCGGATAAGGAGGGATCCTCCTGCTGGTATAACGGAATTATTACTGACCGCGGTGATGCAAACGAAATAATAAAAGAGCTTCTTGCTTCGGGAATTGAGGTTCGTAACGGCTTTAATCCAATGCATAATCAGGAGGCTTTCTCGGGCTTTGATTATGTATCGGTTGATAATAACTCAATGGAGCTTTTCAAAAAAACCGTTCTTATTCCTTCAGGCCCGGGAATGGATGACGGAATTCAGGATTACGTTATAGAAAAGCTTACGGAAATACTTGAAAGGGTGAAATAAAATGACAAAAAAAGAAGAATTCATTGAAATTTTCAATAAATATATAACCAGAGAGGGTGCCGACCGCCTCCTTGAATACCTTGACTCTCCTGCAAGCGATTTTTTCACCGCTCCTGCAAGCACCCGCTTCCACCTTTCAAGAGAGGGCGGACTTCTTGAGCATAGCTTAAACGTATATTACTGTCTTAAGGATTATCTTGAAAGAGAAAGAGCAAAAGAGGTTTTCGGACTTGAATATGATGAGGAATCCATTGCAATCTGCGGACTTCTCCACGATCTCTGCAAGGTTAACTGCTATAAAAAAAGCTTCAGAAACGTGAAGGATGAAAACGGAGTATGGCAGAAGGTTCCTTCCTATGATTTTTCCGACGACCTTCCCTACGGTCACGGGGAAAAATCCGTGTATATCATAAACGGCTTCATCCGTCTTACCCGTGAGGAGGCATTTGCAATCCGCTACCATATGGGCTTTGCAGGCACCGAAGATACAAGAAATATAGGGGAAGCTTTTTCAAGATTCCCTCTTGCTCCTGCGCTGTGGATTGCAGATATGGAGGCTACATACTATATGGAAAACGAATAATTTTAGGGGGGATGTAAAAATTGCGCAGACCACAGAAAAATAATTAAAAGTGATTATCAACCCGTAAAGTCTCCGTTCTTTTACGTTTGTATATTTTCAGGGATAATCAGTTTATAAGGTAAAAATTCATAGATGAATTTTTGCATTTTAATTTTTCTGTTATGCCCAAACTTCGCCACTCGCTGTATACACATACAGCTTCGGGTAGCCATTAAGTATTCGAACTGTTTCACAATGCGCAGCAGCCGTGCGGCGACTGAGCACC
>JAZQFU010000107.1:0-4843 GCA_045539675.1 Clostridia bacterium
ACTATTTTTACCAAGAATGAATTCCACAGATTCAAGTTTATTTTCAAAAAGGCAGTAGCCGGTGAGGATGGAGCTGTTACCGGCGGAACCTACGACCTTTATCTTGATGATGTGCTTATAAGAGAAGACGGCTACCTTGCGTTTCCCTTTACCCCCTTCAAGATTATGGCACAGGTTCAGCAGAAAAATTACGGTGCAGAGCTTACATACGCTCAGTCCTATGCTGGCTTTGATAATGTAGGTGTGTATTCACTTTCCGATGCAGATGTTACCGCACAGGTTAAAATAAATGAGGTAACCAACGGAACAGTTAAGGGCGTAAAATCCGTAACAAAGGTGGGAGATACCCAGAGCTTTGTTATTACTCCCGATGAAGGCTATGAAATTTCAGAAATCACCTATAACGGAGCAACTCTTAATAATTACGAAAGAAGCGGATTTACATATGAAACACCTGCTCTTACCTCAGAAGGCGGAGAGCTTAATGTAATCTTCGCACCCGTAAGAACCTTTGAAAAGGCATTCGGAATAGACTTCAACGGCTATACCGCAGGTGCAACTCTTCTTGATAATACAGTAACGGGTGCAAGCACAAATATCAATCTCGGACTTTCCTCCAATATCTTTGCGGCAAAATCGGCACTTTACTCCCATCAGGAGGAAGGGGATAATAAATCAATCAAGATATATACCCCAAAGGGTGCAAGCTCAAATGATCTTACTGCGGCTGCAATGTATACCTTTATAAATGCAAACGATTATGCAGATACGGTTAAAAGAGAATTTGCCGTAACCTTCAGATTAAAGCTTTCAGAAAATCAGTATTTCCGTTATGTTTTCAGAAATAACGGATCAAGCTCAAGCTTTACCGCTTTGGAAACCAAGGATAATGCTCTGAAGATTATGGGTTATGCCGTAGACGATGCAGGCAAAGCCTCAAATACGGTTATTAATACAGGTTATACAGTAGCAGACGGAAAATATCATGATTATAAGCTTGTTTTCAATCCCCGGGCTGAAACCTTTGATGTATATGTGGATAACAGGCTTTTAGGCGACGATGTAGCTCTTTCCGGCTTTAACTGGATTTATTATGCACTTGTTCAGATTCGCGGTAATACAACCGAAGATACCTATGCATATATTGATGACTATTCCTGCTACAGACTTACCGGAAATGATGTTAAAGCACAGGTTAATGTTAATGCCGGCGACGGAATATTCACGGCAGATAAATCCGTTACCGCAGCAGGTGATAAGGTAAGCTTTAAAGTAACTCCCCCAAGAGGAAAAACAGTTTCAGAGGTTAAATTTAACGGTCAGGTATTAACTGCCGTTAACGGTATTTACGAAACTCCTGCACTTGCCTCCGAAGGCGGCAGCATTGAAGTCAGCTATGAAAAGGTGAGAGTTCTTGCGGAAAGATTCGCCATTGATTTTGATGGCTATGAAGAGAATCAGATAATCGTAGACAGCTATAATGACGGAGTATATAATAAGCAGCTCAGTGCAGATCTTTATAAAGAAGACACCACGGCAACCTCAAATATCTGGGCAAATGATTCAATAATTTCCGCTCATAAGGAAGCGGAGGGCGATATGTCTATGAAGGCTGAGATGAAAAAGCCTGTTGAAAATGTAAATGCTGCAGGCGGCTTCACATTCTATTCCTTCCTTGAAAATGCGGATAAATCTGTTTATAAAGAAACAACCTCGGATACCTTTGCAATTACCTTTAAGTTAAAAATGCAGGAGGGTCAGACAGGAAGAATCACCTTAAGAGACGTAAACTTTACGGGAAATACATCGCGAACAGTAATGACAATCAGAGCAAACGATCTCGTATTCTATGATTACTATATGAAGGATGATAAGCTTTCATATAACGGTAAAACCTTCAGGGGTGTTCATGATAATGAATATCACGACTATAAATTCGTATTTAATCCCAAAGCAAATACCTATGATGTTTATATTGATAACATTATCGTTGCCGAAGACTTACGTAATCCCGATGTAAATCAGTATTATTATACTGCCTTCCAGATTTACGGAAGCGAAGAAAAAGACCTTACAGTTTTCCTTAATGATTATACCTGTTACGAAATGGCAAATGCGGATGTTGATGCGCAGATTAAAGGCTATGTGTCAGGCAACGGAAAAATAATCACGGATAAGCATATTACCGAAGCAGGAGAAAAGGTCAACGTAACCGTAGTTCCCGCAGCCGGAAGCGTAATTACCGATCTTGAATATAACGGAAAGCTTATCCCCGCATTTTCTTCCGACCTTGTTTATGAAAAGGTTGCCGATGCAGGAGATGAAATCAGAGTTAATTTTACCGCTCTTAATGAAAATGAGCCTGCAACCGTAACAACCGATTATGCAGTTAAGGAAGGCAATAAAATTTATCTTTTCAATAAGCTTATGGCAAACGGATGTGAAGTTGCCGAATACGGAATGCTGCTTTCAAAAACCAATAAAGCTCCCGTAATGGGCGGTGCAGGCGTTGAAACAATCGTTTATGATCTTGAACGCACAGTAAACGGAAATGCGGCAGGAAAATTCGGTTACTACGGATATATGCTTCATAATGCAACGGGAGAGGAAAACATAACCTTCACGGTAAGACCTTACGCAAAGGTTGGTGAAACCGTTTATTACGGAGCGGCGAAAACAATAGATACGGCAACATTAGGAGTAATCGGTGAATAAATATGAAAAAAATAATCCCTTTAATCATTTCTCTGTGCATACTCTTCGGAGTATGCACGGGAGTAATGGCAGCAGAAACCGTACTTGACCTTGATTTTTCAGAGTGGGAGGGCAATATCCCCCACAAAACCAATGTGAAGAAGGATAATACAGAGGTAATAACCTTCCATTCGCAGCGAGCAGACGGAAAATCAGAAAACTATATTGCAGAAAACGGTCCCTACGGCAAATATCTCAAATCTGCGGTTACATCGGCAACATCAAATGTTGCATATATCTTCCCCGGTCAGCAGTTCGGCGGAAGAACCGCAGAATATACCCTTATTTCATATGTTATAAGAAATACCAATACCAATAATGTAAGAAGTAACTTAAGACCTATGAGCGACAACAAAAAAAATTCAGGCTTCTATGAGTGGGAAAACAACAAGCTTAAGCTTGTTTCCAACGGCTCGTATGCCAAAACCATAGATATGGATCCGGAGCAGTATTACCATTTTGAGTTCCTTGTGGACTGCATAAAGGGTGAATGGGATTTTTATCTTGACGGCGTGCTTGAGGCGGAGGATATGAAGCTTCATACTGCTATGGACTGGACTCAGGGCTTTTTCTATCTCACGGTTCAGAATTACGGAACCGATGCTTTGGCAGGAGAGGTTCACCTTGATGAAATGAAGGTTGTATTTTTGGACGGCGAAGGAATTGAGACTGTTCCTCATTTCGGCAAATACGCAGACGGAAAGCTTGTAAGTGAGTATTCCGATGAGGATTTAACCCGTTCGCAGGATTTCTTTGTGGTGAATCACGGAAATGAAGAGGAAAGCATAATTTCTATTAATACTCTTTATGAGCCGGTAAACGGCTTTAATCTGCTTAAGAGCTTTTCAATAAATAAGCTTACCCTTCCTGCCGGAATAAACAGAATAAAAATTGATTCACCGCTGGTTCCCGCAGAAGGAGAAAAAGCCGAAGCATATTTTAAAAAGGATCTTTTCGGAGGCAAAATCTACGGAAGCTTTTCTCTTGAGGGAGTAAAGGAGGCAGAAGATGAATAATCTAAAAAGAATTATTAAGGTTGTCTTATGCCTTTCGTTTATCCTTTGCATGACTGTTTTTGCGGAAGCTGATTTTTCGGGTGTGAATAACGATACGGAAATTACCGTAAACGGAATCGCCGGGGAAAAGAATTCCTTCGTATCTTTAACGGTGTTAAATCCCGGATTTTCAAAAGAGGATGCAGAAGCTGAATTTGAATCGGCAGAGCTTCCCGTTACGGAGCTTTCCCCGATTATGTGGATAGGTCATACCCTGACCGGTGAGAACGGGGAATTCTCTTTTAAAATAAAGTTCCCCGAAGAAGCCGTTGCGGCGGATTATAAGCTTTATGCCTTTTGCGGCGAGGAAGCCTTTGAGGGAGTTTTAAGATACGTTTCAAATACAAATAAAATTGAATCGGTAAAAGCCTTTAACGGGGTAACAGACCTTTCTTCGTTAAATAAGGCAATAGAAGAAAACAGCTTTACTCTTTCCATTTTTGCAGAGGATGAAGAAGCGGCGGCTCTCTATGAAAAATATAAGGAAAATGAAAAGCTTTATTCAAATTTCAGTATTTACGGGGATTATTCCTTTGAAATTGAAAAGCTTAATGAATCCGCAGAGCTTATAAATAAGAATCTTAAAACGGCACTTTCACTTGTTGAAATTGAGCTTTGCGAGGAAAAGGCTTCGCTTATTTCTTTCGTGGAAAACAATGGGGATTTCCTCGGCATTGATATTTCGGGAATAACCGATAATAACAAAGAATATGTTTATGATTCGGTGCTTGCTCTTGAAAATATAACAAAGGCGGAAGAAATCGAAAAAGTAATTGCCGATTCGGTCATTCTGTATGAAATAGTAAACGCGGAAAACTGGGGAAGAATCAAAACGGTTTATGAAACCTATGCAGAGAAGCTTGAAATAGATGTTTCCTCCGGGAAAGTTGACTATACCAAGGTTTACCGTGAAATTTATTCAGGAAGAGAAGCTGTGGATTCGGTTGAAAAGGCTTCCCTGGAATTCAACCGACTTTGCAGGAAATATCCTAAACAGACTGCATACACAGGAGGCGGTGGCGGTGGCGGCGGAG
>JAZQFU010000108.1:0-2340 GCA_045539675.1 Clostridia bacterium
GAAATGTCTGCCGGTTCCGGCTACGCCATTGTTTTTAACAGTCCGCTGTATCTTGTGATATACTCTGTTATTATTATATCAGCATATTGGTTTTATTTCAACTTTTTTATGCAATTGGTGTTTACAAAAAAGAAGTGTTATGGTATAATGTTTAAAGGTGGTGTTATGAATTTTAAGGCAGCAATAATGGATGAAATAAGTATCAGCAGAGCATTGGTAAGAATCTCTCATCAGATAACCGAAAAGAATCTGAAAACGGAAGATATATGCCTTGTAGGTATAAAAACAAGAGGTGTTCCTCTTGCTAAAAGATTAGCGGAAAACATATGTGAGATTACGGGATTCAAAGTTCCATACGGAATTCTGGATATAACTCTCCATCGGGATGATTTTACTGCAAGTGTTAATGAACCCGTCATAGCAAGTTCAGAAATCCCTTTTTCGGTTGAAGGAAAGAATATCATTCTTGTTGATGATGTTTTGTATACGGGAAGAACTGTAAGGGCCGCAATGGATGCCCTTATATCAATGGGCAGACCATCTACCATTCAGCTTGCAATACTTATAGACAGAGGACACAGAGAACTTCCCATAAGAGCGGATTACGTAGGAAAAAATGTTCCGACCTCGAGGAATGAGATTATTGCTGTCCATCTCAGTGAAGTAGATAATGCTGATAACGTAGAATTATATGAGAAAGAAGGAGATTAAAAATGAAAACAATTCTGTTTCAGGGCGATTCTATTACCGATTGCGACAGAAATCGTGAATACTCTGAAAGTCGTGGCAACGGTTATGCAACAGTTGTTGCTGCCACTCTTGGTTACAAATATCCCGGAGAGTATAAATTTTTAAACAGAGGTATAGGCGGCAACAGAGTTGTTGATGTTTATGCAAGAATAAAAAATCATATTCTTAATATTAAGCCGGATTATATGAGCATACTCGTTGGTGTAAATGACGTATGGCATGAACTTGAGATACAAAACGGTATCAACACGGAAAAATATATTAAGATTTATTCTATGCTTATTTCCGAGATCAAAGAAGAACTTCCGGATACAAAAATAATGATTCTTGAACCTTTTGTTCTTGACGGTACTGCAACTCATGAGAATATTGAATACTTCAGAACAGAAGTTGCAGACAAAGCGAAAGCTTCAAAAAGAATTGCAGAGGATTTTAATCTGAGCTTTATACCGCTGCAGAAACATTTTGACGAAATGGTTAAGAGAGCTCCTGAAGGTTACTGGTCTATTGACGGAGTTCATCCTACAACAATGGGCCATGGCATTATCGCATCAAAATGGATTGAAGAATTTGAAAAAATCAAATAGTACTTGACTGTACATAGTTATAATGATATAATGTGAAACGTAAATATCTTCGGGGCAGGGTTGAATTCCCTACTGGCGGTAAAGTCCGCGAGCGAAATGCAAGATACGGTGTGATTCCGTAACCAACGGTATAGTCCGGATGAAAGAAGATTGACTTTTTCTTATTATTTGCCCGGAATTTATTTCCGGGCATTATTTTTTAGGGGGAAAACAATGAAATTAAAAAGAACAAAACAGCTTACAACTCTTGCTATGCTCTCTGCTTTGTCATATACACTTATGGCAGTCGGAAGAGTACCGGTTACTCTGTTTTTAAAATATGATCCGAAAGATATTATAATTACAATCGGCGGTTTTATTTTCGGACCGCTCAGTGCATTGCTGATATCTTCCGTTGTATCGCTTGTTGAAATGGTTACTTTGAGCGATACAGGTATAATCGGCCTTATTATGAATATACTTTCAACAGTATGTTTTGCATGCACGGCATCTTATATATACAAAAAGAAGCATAATCTTAAAGGTGCTGTTACAGGACTTGTTTGCGGCATTTTACTTATGGTTTTTGCGATGCTTTTATGGAACTATCTTATAACACCTCTTTATATGAATGTTTCCAGAGAGCAAGTAGCCGGAATGCTTATACCCATTTTTCTGCCCTTTAATCTGCTCAAGGGTGTGCTTAATGCAGCTTTAACACTTCTTATTTACAAGCCGGTTGTGAGTGGCTTAAGAAAAGCTCATATCGTTGAAATAAAAGAAAACAGTATAAAAGGAAAGATAAACATTGGGCTAATTCTTGTTGCTTCTTTAATTGTTATAACATGTATACTTATTATACTTGCGTATAACGGAATAATATAGGGGATGTAAAAATAGTCCAGACCGCAAGAAAAGGAATAAAATAAGATGTTTACTGAAGTTTCTACTTCAGATGCCATATGAATAAGGTAGAAAAATTGAAGAAAATTCAATTTTTCCTTGAATTAATTACTTTTCTTGC
>JAZQFU010000109.1:0-2389 GCA_045539675.1 Clostridia bacterium
TATTTCAGACTTTTTATTTCTCCTTTTATTTTTTAAAAAAGCCCGCAGCTCCAGGCTGCGTACGTCTTTTAATTATTTCTTTGCCTTTTCGCCCTTATCTCCTCTTAAAAGAACCCAAACCGGAGTTGCAATACAGATTGAAGAATAAGTACCGCAGACAATACCGATTACGAGTGCGAGAGAGAAATTCTTAATTGAATCAACTCCGAGTATAAAGAGAAGAACGATGGTAATAAGGGTTGTTACTGAAGTATTAACGGTTCTTGTAAGAGACTGAATGATACTCTTAGCAGAAACTTCAGCAAAGGGAGCTTTCTTATTGAACTTAACGTTTTCTCTGATTCTGTCGAAGATAACGATTGTATCATTGATTGAATATCCTACAACAGTGAGTATTGCAGCAATGAAGGTTGTATCCAGAGGCATTCTGAAAATAACGTATGCTGAAATAAGGATAAGCACATTATGAATAAGTGCAATAATCGCTGCCACACCTGAAAGAAATTCGAATCTTACGGAAATATAAATAAGCATAAGAATTACCGCAAGAATACAAGCTATTACAGCATTCTTTCCAAGCTCTTTTCCGATTGTGGGAGATACATTCTGAACTGAAAGTCTGTCTGTATCTTCAAGAGAATACTTTTCTTTGAAAGCTTCCCATACTTTTTCGGACTGCTCGTCTGTTAAGGTTTCGCCCTTAACTGTAACTTCAGTTTCGCTGATAAGCGATTCCTGAACTGCTACAGGCTTTTTACCTGTTGCTTCTTCATAAATCTTGGAAACTTCATCTTTATCAATAGCAGTTTTGATATCCATAACGATTTCGCTACCGCCGGCAAAGTCAACACCTAAAACGAAGCCGCCGCAAACTACATACATAACAACTGCCACCAGGAGGATAGCTACGGGAATTGCAAAAAAGATTTTGCTCTTTTTAACTATATCAAACATATTACTCTACCTCCTTGTTTTTCTTGCTTATTCCGTAAAGCACGGGATTTTTTATATTCATAGAGAAGATTGCATTGAGAAGGAATTTTGTGATAACAATTGCGGTGAAAAGACCAACAACGATACCAAGACCTAAAGTAACTGCAAATCCTCTGATAGTACCTGTTCCGAAGAAGAAAAGAACAACTGCAACAATTGCGGTGGTAATCTGACCGTCAAGAATTGCACCTAAAGCTCTGTGGAAGCCTGCCTTAAGAGCTGCTCCGAGAGTTTTTCCGGTTTTCATTTCTTCCTTGATTCTTTCGAATATAATTACGTTTGCATCAACAGCCATACCGATTGAAAGTATGATACCTGCGATACCAGCAAGACTTAAGTTTGCTCTGGTAAGCATAAGTGCATACATAAGAATTACTATATATGCAGCAAGAGCAACGCTTGCAACAACTCCGGGGAGTCTGTACATGATAATCATAAATATCATAACAAGAATGATACCGATAAGACCTGCAAGAAGGCTGGTTTCGAGAGCATCGTCACCAAGTGAAGGACCGGAGCTTCTTCTTTCAACAACCTTAAGCTGGAAAGGAAGCTGACCTTCTTTGATTGTGGTTGCAAGCTGTTTTGCGGAATCTGCAGTAAAATCACCACTGATTACACAGGTATCGGAATTGATTGCTTCGGAAACTCTGGGCTGAGAATAGATATCTTCATCAAGCTTAATAGAGATATAATTCTCGCCTTCAGGCTTCTGGCTCATTCTTGAAGTTGCATCAAAGAATGCCTGCTGAGCATTTGAGTTAAATGAAAGCTGAACATAGTGCTCCTGAGCGCCGGTTTCGGAAAGCTGACCAAACATAGCCTTAGCATCTTTAACATCTTTACCTGTGAGAACAGTAGTTCCTTCGGAATCAACGAAGCTCAGCTGAGCGGTTGCACCAAGGATTTTAATTGCTTCATCAGGATTGGTAATTGTGGGGATTTCAACTGAAACTCTGTTGGTTCCCTGCCTTGTAACGGTTGCTTCGGTGAATCCCATATTTGTCAGACGCTTATACATTATATCAACAACTGTATCCATCTGATCGTCCGAGGGAGCTTCGGCATCTGCTTCATAAACAATAACAGATCCTCCCGTTAAGTCAAAACCGAGTCTTATTCCGTGCTCTTCATCCATCAGACTGTGGAATTCAACAGGAATATTAAGTGAACTGAGTGAAAGACCGAAAATAGCTGTATAAGCAAACATTGCTATAAGCAGAACGGTAATCACAATTTTAGTAATACCTTTTGCCATGGTTTTACCTCCTAAACATTTTAATGATTCATTCACTAATTACTTATTATACTTAAAAAAGTCGAATATGTCAATATATTTTTGAATATAATTCCTATTCGGAAAAAGTTTTGATTTTATTAAAAAAACTGTTGACAA
>JAZQFU010000110.1:0-24766 GCA_045539675.1 Clostridia bacterium
TGCCTTCAGATTCATTTTTCAATATTTTTCCCAGGGCTTTGTGCATACAAAGCATATTATCGTTCCTGTCATACTTATAATTGCCCAAATAAACACAGTAACCGACCATCCCAGTTTTTCTGAAATAACAGCTATTCCGTAGGTAGAAATTGCGCTGCCCACATAGGTGCAAAAATTCAGCACACCGGAAATGGTTGAAATGTTGCTTTTATTTTTAAAGCATCCCGGCACCATACAAACAAGCATCAGATTAACTCCGTGCATCGCTCCGGTTGTTATTGCCGAAAAAACAACGGAAAGCCCTGCCGCCATTCCCGAGATAAAAGATAAAAAAACAGCCGATACCGTTCCAACAAAAAAAATAACTCCGGCACATTTTAACGGATTCTTTATTTTTTCACGGTAAATATATGATGAAAGCAGGAACACCCCCATGCTGAAAACCGGGATAATAACTCCGCTTAAAATAGAAATTTCACTCCCTAAATTATAAGTTTCGGCAATATAGGTGGGCATCCATGTTGTTATTCCGTCTCTTAAGATTCCCTGAAGTATTATTGCAAACATTATCCCAAATATAACAGGACTAAGTAACCGTGCATTTTTATCATCATAATTTATATTTTCTGATTCTTTCTTTGTTTCAATATCAGGACAGTATTTATTCCAGATAAGAAGCATCAGAACTCCTGCAAAAGCCGAAGTATAAAAAACATATTTCCAGCCGAAAAATGAAATAATAAAAGGAGAGCACATATATACAAGTATTGTTCCGGCTGAGCTCCCCCAGGAAACAGTCACATTTGCCTTTTTATATTCTTCATCATTGTATATACCTGCCATGATTTTTACAAGCGGAGGCCACATAAATGCCTGTGCAAATCCGTTTATGCTCCAGATAATCATCATATAGTAAGGGTCAGGAAAAGCAGGAAGAAGAATATTCATTAACGATGTAAGGAAAAATCCCACCATGATGAGACGTTTGGGTGAAAAACGGTCTCCGAGAAAGCCGCTTATAATCTGACCTGTTCCGTATGTTATAAAGCTTCCTGTAACCGAAAGGGAGAGAAGGCTTTTGGATATTCCGGTTTCTTCAACCATTTCTGATATTATACCGCCGAAATTTATTCTTGTTATGTAGCTTATCATATAGCATACGGCAAAAAGATAAACAAGCTTTGATTTTTTCAATAACAGGTTATTTTTCATATATTGATACCTCTGATGATACTTTAGAACTTCATCATTATACAGCAATTATAATTTTTAATCAACAAATTTTAATTAATTTTTTATTTTTTAACAATACTATAATAAAAGAATGAAAAAGGATGATAAAAATGATATTACTACAGTATAAAATCAAGGATGAGCTTGGTATTCATGCACGTCCTGCAGGAAATCTCGTAAAAAAAGCAAGAGAGTTCATAAGCGAAATTATAATAGAAAAAGCCAATAAAAACGCAGATGCAAAAAAGCTTATGTCTGTAATGAGTCTCGGGGTTCGCTTCAATGACCTTATAACATTGAAAATAAGCGGCGTGGATGAAAAACAGGCAGCAGAAGAAATGGAAAAATTTCTCGAAGAAAATCTTTAAGGCGGTTTTAGAAAATGCATAAAATCAACGGTAAAAGTGTGTATGACGGAATTGCAGTCGGAAAAGCATTTCTTTTAAAAAGGACTGAAACCCTTGTTCAACGGATTAATATTACCGATATTAATCAGGAATTCAAAAGACTTGAAGAAGCGAAAAACAAAGCAATTACCGTTCTTAAAGAAATATATTTAAAAGCAGTAAAGGATATCGGAGAAGACAATGCCCAGATATTTGATATTCATATGATGATGCTTCAGGATGAAGACTATAATGAATCAATCCGAAGCATAATCGAGTTACAAAAGGTAAATGCCGAATATGCAGTTGCCGTTACCTCCGAGAATTTTTCTGAAATGTTTTCATCTATGGACGATATTTATATGCAGGCAAGAGCTGCCGATGTTAAAGATATTTCCGAGCGGCTTATAAGAATATTAAGCGGTACCGATGAAAGAGAAAACAAAACTGACGAAAAAATAATTATATGTGCAGATGATCTTGCCCCAAGCGAAACAGTTCTTCTGGATAAGGAAAAGGTTCTTGCCTTTGTGACGGCTTACGGGTCTATAAATTCCCATACTGCAATACTTGCGAGAAATATGAATATACCTGCAATAATCGGTATAGGTGAAAGTGCTCTCGAAAAAATTAAACTGGGTATGCTGATTGCGGTTGATGGGTTTACGGGTGAAATAATTCTGGAGCCGGATAACACAATGCTGAATATTATAATGAAAAAGCAAAAGGATGAAGAATATAAGAAAAAGCTGCTTTTAAAGCTTAAAGGAAAAGATAATATAACAAAAAGCGGCAAAAAGATTAATGTTTATGCAAACATTGGCAGCGTTGATAACATCGGTGAAGTAATCCTTAATGATGCAGGCGGCATAGGTCTTTTCAGAAGTGAATTTATATATCTTGAAAGCCGCGACTTCCCTACTGAAGAATATCAGTTCAGAATATATAAAAGAGTGCTTGAAAGCATGGGAAGTAAAAAGGTTGTTATAAGAACTCTTGATGCAGGCGCAGATAAACAAATAAGCTATCTCAATATAAATAAAGAAGAGAATCCGGCATTGGGCTTCAGAGCTATACGAATCTGCCTGACCCATCCGGAGATATTTACAGTTCAGCTTCGTGCGTTATATCGAGCTTCTGTTTACGGAAATCTTGCTATTATGTTTCCTATGATAACCTCAGAGGAAGAGGTTCAGGAAATACTTTGTATTTGCAAGGATGTACGTGAACAGTTAAAAAAGGAAGGTATCCCCTTTTCTGAAAAAACTGAGCTTGGTATTATGATAGAAACTCCGGCAGCTGCGATAATAAGTGACAAACTTGCACCATTAGTGGATTTTTTCAGTATCGGAACAAACGACCTGACTCAATATACCCTTGCCTGTGACCGTCAGAATCCGCTTATTGAAAGGTTTGTCAATACACATCATGAAGCTATAATGAGATTGATAAAGACTTCTTGCGACAATATTCATAAAGAAAACGGATGGATTGGAATATGCGGAGAGCTTGCCGCTGACCTTAAACTCACCGATAAGTTTATAGAAATGGGAATTGATGAACTTTCTGTATCTCCTTCAACTGTTCTGAAGCTGCGTGAAAAAATACGTAGTCTGTAGCCGCCGGGGTGTTGCCCGGGCGCACTTTTTCTTCTAATTTTCTCTACAGCTACAGCAAAAGATGAAGTAAAAACGTGATTCGTATAACTTCTGTCACGCTAAAAAAGGGGGTTGCAAATCTGCCGGCTATATGTTATAATGAATACAGTTGCGGAGGCGTAGCCCAGCCGGTTAGAGCGCTTGCTTGACATGCAAGAGGTCGATAGTTCGAATCTATTCGTCTCCACCAGAAAAAAGCGTACTGAATTTCAGTACGCTTTTTTCAACGATATAAATTCCTGACGGAATTTGCGATATGTACTTCGTACACGATATATCTTCGATGCGATATGTCCCCTTCGGGACGAGAAAAGGAATTTATATCATATCGCAATCGAACGAAGTGAGATTATATCGAATTTGCGAAGCAAATATATCGCACGAGCAAAAACGAGTATATCACTAAAACAAAGTGGCATCTAAACCATCCGGCATTGCCAGAAAAAGCGACTTGTTTCGACAAGTCGCCTTTTTTTTGCTGCGGAATAAAAATCAAGCGGGGTTTTTCCTCACCGATACAGCATATTGCTATTTCAATAACTCTTTTTCTTCTTTTTCATAGAATAAAATGAAAACAAATAATTATGGAGGCAGAAATGGAAAATATAACTACTCTTGTCAGTCTTGCCCCCGGAGAGAAAGCAACTGTAGTTTCTCTTGAATCCACGGGAAGCATCCGAAGAAGGCTCCTTGATATAGGTTTAATAAAGGGCACAAACATAGAATGTATCGGTAAAAGTCCTGCCGGAGATCCGCGTGCATACTTAATAAGAGGAGCGGTTATTGCATTGAGAAACAATGACTGTGAGAATATCTTAGTCAAAAAGAGAGGATTTGAACCGTGAAAAATAGCGAATTATTCAAGGGAACAATAGCTCTGGCAGGCAACCCCAATGTAGGAAAATCTACAATCTTCAACGCATTAACGGGAATGAATCAACATACAGGAAACTGGCCGGGAAAAACAGTGGGAGTTGCTGAGGGAACATTAGCTTATAAAAAAGATATCTTCCACATTACCGATCTCCCCGGCACTTATTCGCTGATACCTCATTCAGCCGAGGAAGAAATTGCCAGAGACTTTATTTGTTTTGAAAATCCTGACAGAGTAATCGTTGTATGCGACGGAACCTGTCTTGAAAGAAATCTCAACCTTCTTCTGCAAATTCTTGAAATCACGAATAAGGTTATATTATGCATTAATATGATGGATGATGTTAAAAAGAAAAGAATTAAAATAGATACAGATAGGCTCTCAGAATTACTCAGAATACCTGTAATAACAACTTATGCAAGGGATAAAAAAACTCTTAAGAAGCTATGCGAAGCTTTACGATGTATTACGGATAGCAAAAGCGAAAATTTCAGAATAAGCTATCCTGATGAAATTGAATATGCCGTTACATTAATTGAAAAAAGTATTGAATACTTACCTACCTCTCTTCCGAAAAGATGGATTGCACTAAGGCTTCTTGAAGATGATGAAATTCTGAAGGATAAACTCATGAAGCTGCTAAAAGACAACGGAACAATTAAAAATGCAGTTGATGAAGCTGCAAATTATCTGGCTCATAAAGGAATATGCAAAGAAGCTTATAACGATAATATTGTATATGCAATTATTTCTGAAGCGGAAAAATTATCAGCAGAAGCAATTTCCTGCAATACAGCCTACGGAAAAAAAGAAAGAGCTGCCGACAGAATTCTCACCGGCAACCCTTTTGCTTATCCTATCATGCTTATATTTCTCGTTCTTGTTTTCTGGCTTACAATTTACGGTGCAAATTATCCTTCAATGCTTTTATCTGAATTTTTTGCGTATACAGGTAATTTACTGAAAAGATTTCTTGATTTTTCGGGTTTACCTGATATTTTTCAGGATCTTATAATGAACGGAATATATAAGGTTCTTTCCTGGGTTGTTGCAGTTATGCTTCCTCCTATGGCAATTTTCTTTCCTCTGTTTTCTCTTCTTGAAGATTCCGGATATTTGCCGAGAATTGCATACAATCTGGATAAACCCTTCAGTAAATGCTCCGCCTGCGGAAAGCAAGCCTTAACCATGTGCTTAAAGCTTTAATTAGGCAGATTTTAAACAGGTATTTTAATTTCCTGCCCGACTGATAAATCATTCCCGATTCCGTTATATTCTTGTATTTCATAAATAACTTTTCTTAAATCTTCATTATCCGGATTATTCTTTTCTGCTATATCCCACATCGTTTCTCCCGGTGCTACCGTATACACGTTATACTCAACGGTATCCTTCGAATATACTGTTCCTCCGTTGAATACTGAATATGAGCATAAGGAAAGAAGCATAAACAAAGTGAAAAGAAATATGGAAAATCTAACTCTGTTAACTCTTACTTTCATAATAAATATCATCCTTTCTTAAAACAAATGTTCGCTTTTGTTTATATTATAAACCGAACATTTGTTTTTGTCAAGAGTTTTTTCGAACATTTGTTTGACTTTTTTGAAAAAGTATGATAAAATACAGATAAATAAAGGTTATGGAGCTGATTTAATGGAAAAACTTACAAAGAAACAACTGGTAATTTTTGAATATATAAAGGAATATATAGATAAAAACGGTTATCCGCCTTCCGTGAGAGACATTGCCGAAGGTCTTAACTTAAGCTCACCTGCAACGGTTCATGCGCATATAAATAATCTTGTTGAAGCAGGTTATCTGAAAAAAGATGATCTTAAAAAAAGAGCAATCTCTTTAAGCGATGAATACAGAGCCTCAGAGGAAGAAAAAGTATTTGAAAAAGAAAACGGAGTGGATTATCTGGAGGTTCCCGTTATCGGGCAGGTAGCGGCAGGTCAGCCGATTCTTGCCGTTGAAAACATTGAACGAACCTTTCCCCTGCCCATGGATTTTGCAAAAAACAAGGATGTTTTTATGCTTAAAGTAAAAGGCGACAGTATGATAAATGTCGGAATATTTGACGGTGACTACGTTATAGTAAGAAGGCAGGAGGTTGCCACCAACGGGGAAATCATCGTTGCCCTTCTTGAGGATAGTGCAACAGTGAAAACATTTTACAGAGAAAACGGGCATTTCCGTCTTCAGCCGGAAAATGATGCTCTTGAGCCTATTATTGTTAATGAACTTAAGGTTCTCGGTAAAGTTATCGGTCTTTTCAGAATGATGTAGTATTTTGTTTATCATAAAAAGGTTGTCTCAATAATCTGATTGAGGCAACCTTTTTTATATAATTTATCCCAGTTTATAACCCTTGGCAACGAGTTCCGAAAGCTCTCTCAATGCGTAATCCTTATTTCTGTAAAACCTTTGTCTTGAAAAAAGAGATTTTTTCTGAGACGTTATAAGCTTTTTTTCTTCGTCAACCCATATGCACCATAAAAATTCAGAATTCATATTACCTTCATTTTCCGAGATATTTTGTTTTCAACGTTTCATCTGTTATGGTATATTCGGCATCATTACCGAATGACTGTTGAACCATTAAAGGTATTTCTGTTGCTCTGAGCACCAGTTTTGCAATGTCATTTTTAGTAATAGCGCTATCTGTTGCAACGGGAGAAATAATCAATCCTATTTCATTGGCTGTTTTAAGATAACCAACCGGATACCCGTCTCTTTCCACTTTGGGTTCATAGCCCAGGAGTGTTACAAGGGTTTTTACGGCTTCGGAATAGGTTATATCATTATCCGGTCTGAATATTCCGTTTCCGTAGCCACACATTATTCCCATATTTTTCACCACGGAAATATTACCTGAATATTTATGGTCATAAGGAACATCTGAAAATCCGCTTTCCTGAGTCTCATAATTTATTTTGATAAGCTCTGTAACAATATTTGCCATTTCTGCCCTTGAAACATTATCATAAGGTCCGCCTTCGCATTCCTTCATTATCCCCATATCGTTCAATTGCGCCAGCTCTGTTCTTGCAGTTACTCTGTAATCCGTCGGAATGCTTTCTTTTTTAAAATCCTCAATATTTTCCGAAAACATATAACTGAATTCACCCTCAAGCTCAGAATCCTTTTCGGATTTTATTAAAAAGGTGTATTTCCCTTTACTGCATTTTTTCGCTTTCTCTGAAGGAATGGTTCCACCGGAAACACCGGGAGCAAATTCCGTTTTTGAAATAATCTCACCATTCTCAGCGATATGCTCGATTATAACATCATTTTCACATTTATTGGTAAAATATAAAGCATAATACATTTCATCATCTGCTTCAAATTCTACTATCTGTTGCCCCGTTCCTTCAAGCTTCACGGTTACCCACTTCCCTTTTTCATCAGCATGGATATAAAGAGAAGAAAATAATAAAAATAATGACAAAACCAATAATATTTTTTTCATAAAATCCCTTCCTTTTATTGCAATATTTTTAAATCATTTTCAGAAAGTATTCCCTCATCCATAAGGTACTCACAGAATAAGGTTTCATCTTTCATTCTGGTTTTAAGACTATTATACACAAGCTGTACCATATCACTTCTCCGGAATATGCCGCTCCGGGTTAACTCAGAAGCTTTGTCTGCAGGAATCATCTGATATTCAACAGCAAAATCCAATGCATTTTCGGGAGTGACATCTTTGTAACCTAAAAGACGCATAATCAGAGTTGTAAACTGCATTGAATCAATCTGTTCTTCCGGAGAAAACTTATTGCTACCGGTTCCCTTGGTAATTTCTTCTTCGTAGCAATACATAATGCATGCAAATGACCATCGATCTTTTTTCACATCCGAAAACATTTCGCGGAACTCTTTTCCGATAAGCTCTCTTTCTTTACCGAGAAGTCTTACGAGCATAACTGCACTTTCTTCTCTTGTAAGTCCCTTATCAAGCTCATAACCTTTATCGGTACCCTTAAACAATCCCAGATTATATAAATCATCTGCACATTCTTTGGCATTCTTAAGTATTACTTCTTTATTCTTTTCGGCATACTTTTCGGAAAGACCGGTATCTTCTGTAAGGCATACATACTTAAGATTTTCACATTTTATACCGTCAATATAAACCTCCCGTATATTACCAGAGCTGAAAATCATTTTAAAATCAAATGAGTAATTCTCTTGTCCAACAGTATATTCAACCATTCTGCCATCCTCAACTCTGAATTTACTGTTAAAGGAAACCGGTATATTATTTGAAAAATATTCTTCTTCGCCGCTTAAAGATGATGTAACTGTTTTATAAAAGGAAATCCTTCCGAGGGTAAGAACGTATATTGATTTGTATTTACTCTCTTTATACCTTTTAAAGTTTCCTTTAATAACTTCGCCCGTTATTTCGGAAATGCTGTTTTTGTTATCCGGAAGCATAAAATCAAATTCAATAATATCCGTTACGGTAATCCCGGAGAGTTCGCCCCTTATATCGGGCGTTTCTTCGTCGTTGACTTCACGCGTAAATCCGCTGAACGTTTTATTGCCGTATTTATCGAGAATATCAATAATACTTTCATAATTTTTAACCCGGAACTCTGCAACCATTTCTTTACCCTGATGTATTTCAACACACCTCTGACGGATAATCACTTTTATATTTCCGATTTTAAAATAAGATGCATTACCGCTGTTATCAGGTTTGCCTGCTTCAACCTGCTGTGTCAGTTCATCAAATAACTCGACGGCAAATTTCTTAAGCCCGTGAATGTCTGCATTTTCTTCTCTTCTGTATGTTGCAAGGTAATTCTTACCGTTCCCGTCTATTCTTAATTCAAAAGATGCTTTTGTCTTCATCTTTTCAATTGCCTCATTAACTGAATAAAGCACACTTTGAAGACTTATTCCGTTTATCTTAACCGTTTCATCTCCGTTTTCATCAAGAGAAACTACGGGAGTATATTTTATTTTTTCAGCATTTTCCTCTGCGATATGCCTCTCTTCCTCAGCCTGTTTCTCTGCTTCCCTGTATTTTTCAAAAGAGAGCTTTTCATTCTCAAGCCTTAATAGAAATTCTTCGGAAGAATATGCTTTTCCTTCAACCAATGCACAAGACTCATCGTTTGCCGGATTGTATACCGGGCTTACATAATAAGGAATAAATATATCTTCATCATCTACCTTAACCAGATATGCATGAATTGCAGTTCTGCCATTAAAAACAGTATTGACAACTTCCCGGACATTTTCAATTCCGTTATTATTTAAATACTCGTCAATCCGTGTATTCATATAATTTTCAACATAGAGCATAGAAGCTGAGTTTCTGGCTTCCTTTACATACTCATTATCCCTGAAAATTCCGTAGACAATATCCTTCGTCCCTGTAATCGGCATAGCTACATAGAAATCTTCAGGAGGAGTATTACTCTCGTAAAGCTCCTTGTTGTTTTTTTCAATAATATAAATTTTTTCAACATCTATGGCGCTTATTCCGTATTCAGATTCATTAAGTGCAGTTTCAATAGCACTTGCATATTTCTCATTATGAGAAACAGTTGTTTCGTAAAGTGCTGATACCGTAAAAGCTGAAAAAACAAATTGCACGACAACTAAAAGAATAAGAATTTTCTTCATATTATCTTTCCTTTCATTTTTTATCCGGATTATATCATACAAATCAACATAAAAAGAAATATATGCATAAAACAACATTTTATATGTAAAAAAAGCCGTTACACGTCAAATATTATAAAGGATAAAACAAATTCATTATCCGTATATTCGGTTTTAAATATATGCTTATATGCCGAAAGTGAATGTTTTATATTCTCCATGCCAAAACCGCGGGAATCATGGACGGCTTTGACAACCTTAACCTTCTTTTTAAGCGTTTTTCCGATACTGTTTGTAATTTTACAAATAAGAGAGCCATCTCCATAAATAACTGACAGTCTGATATACTTTTCCCCCGAAGAAATCCTGTCGCAGGCTTCAATGGCGTTATCAAGAGCATTTCCGAATATAATACATATATCCGCAGCATTGACGGAAAGCTGAGCGGGTATCTGCACCGTTGAATCAAATGCTATTCCTTTTTTCAAAGAAATGGCTTTTTTAGTGCTGAGAAGCGCATCAAATGCTATATTTCCGGTATTGGTTATTTCACTGTCATCTAAAATTCCTCTTATTTTTTCTATATATCTGATTCCGCCTTCACAATCACCTTTTGAAAAAAATCCGTTCAAAGCAATCCAATGATTGTTTATATCATGTCTGAAGCTTTTCATACGATTCTGCATAATAAGAATATCATCAATATGCTTTGACTGCGCGTCAAGTTGTTGTTTATACCGTTGTTCCCTCATAATGATTTCAGACTGCGTGGAAATATGCTCATAAAGATATATTGCAACAAAAGAGCTGAGCATCAGTCCTACACTGCTGAAAAGTGCAATATTATAAACAACAGGATCGCTGACGTTATACAATAATCTGAATATAATAAAGGAAGTTGTAATTGACGGCATAAAAACGATTACGAGAAGAAGCCAGAATGAGGTTTTAACAAGAAGCTTTTTGTTTTTATATTTCAGACTTATAAACTTTGCAAATACAAGAAACAAAAATTTTGAAAATAACGCACCGCCAATCCACATAGTTTCATCTGTCACAAGGATATATGATGAAACATCAAATAATGCTCCCAGAGAATACAGAACCGTCATTTCAATACAAGCATTCACGCTCATACCTATTAAAATAACAAGAATACTCTTTTTGATTCCGATTTTAAACATAAACGAAAAAATCAGGAGAATAGCATACATAGAAGCAGTATTGAGCAACCCGGGACCAATGTGCAGGAAGCTTATATTTATAAGCATTCCTGTAATAAACATGCATAATACATAAATAAAGTTATTAATATTTTCTCTTCTTTTTAAAACCGAATCAAATATAATATAAAAGCCCAAAGCTTCAAGTAATCCGGTGGACAGCAATACAGTTTTATAAATCATATAAGATATTTTTTCTCCCTGAAGTTTATAAAATCAGAAACTAACTGTTTTTTATAAGTTCTGCTTACGGGAATGACTCTTTCGGTCCCGTAAAGTATAATTTCCGATTCTCTTATTTCGTGTATGTATCCCAGGTTAATAATAAAAGATCTGTGTGTCTGGGTAAAAATGCTCTTATCAAGTTTTTTCTGCAATTCCGTCATTGAACGCAGAATTTTTCTTGTGCCGTTAACTGTATATATATAAATATAATGAGCCTGACATTCAAAGTATATAATATCCTCACAAAGGAGCCGCACGGAATTTCTGTTTTCGCTGAATACAAGAGTGGTTTTTTCTTCGGATAGCTTTTTTTCAACAGATTCAATGGTTTTATCAAGCACCTCCGATGACAACGGTTTTACCAGAAATCTGAAAGGAGCACATTCAAAGCTTTTTTGCATATAACTTGTATACCCGGTTATAAACACAATAATAACATGTTTATCAAGTCTGCGGATTTCATTCCCCGTTTCGATTCCGTTCATATTTTTCATTTCCATATCGAGAAAAATAGCATCATAATTACCGTAGCCCTTTTTATACATTTCAATAAGTTCTTCGCCGCTGTAAAAAACATCACATATTTTCACAGCACCGTTACTTTCAAAGTATTCTTCCATCTCACTTGTAAATTCTGCAGAATCATCGCATATTGCAATATTCATTTTATTTCCCCTCTTTCTGCATAAAATCAAAATTTCTTAAAATATATCATATCACAAAGTTATGCAACTTTTTTCGTTTGTGCACGGAACTACGCTATAAATGCACAAAATAAAAAAGCGCAGTTCCTTTAAAAAGACTGCGCCAAAAAACGCACAAACTCTGTTTCAAAGGTTGCTACGCGCTTTTTTTATCATAACACTTCATATTACACAAAGGGTATGATGAAACAAGAGTGTACGCTTTTTACATAGCGTACCCCTTTGTGAAAATATTAATATGAAATATTAAAAACACGTAGCAATTTATTTTATCATATATATAGTATATTTTCAAGTGAAATCAGAAATAAAAAGCCAAATTAAAACTTTCAGCATGTGCATGGGATTTGGGTGTAATGCTGCAGGAGTGACGGGATGCAGAATAATAGACTCTCCGAGAGAAAGAATTCTTGCAATACTTACAAACAGCTTTGTGCCATGCAACGGAAAATTCCCTGCAATGATTGGTATAATAACAGTTTTCTTTTTAAGTCACACAAACGGATTTTCGGATTCAATAAAGGCGGCGCTGATTCTTTCGGGATTCATATTATTTGGGATTGCTATTACGTTCCCCGTAACAAAGCTTCTTTCAAAAACTCTCCTTAAAGGTATCCCCTCCTCGTTCGTGCTTGAAATGCCGCCATACCGCAGGCCTCAATTTACCAAAACTCTGATACGATCTGTAGCTGATAAAACTGTATTTGTGCTTGGAAGAGCAGTTTCAATGGCTATCCCTTCAGGAATTGTTATCTGGCTTCTTGCAAATATCACCTTTAACAACATACCGCTTACAGTTCATTTTTCCGGATTATTGGATCCCATAGGGAGACTGATGGGACTTGACGGCACGATTCTTGCAGCATTCATTCTGGGGCTTCCTGCCAATGAAATAGTATTACCGTTAATTACTATGATATATACGGAAGCAGGCACAATAACAGATGCAGTCAGTATAACGGCTATGGCAGATATTTTCCGCGCGAACGGATGGAATATCACAACCGCAATATGCACAACTTTCTTTTTCCTTTTTCACTGGCCCTGTTCAACAACCCTGCTTACCGTAAAAAAAGAAACAGGGAGTATTAAATGGACAGTTATTTCAGCAATTCTCCCTACGGTTATTGGAATGGTTCTATGTATGACAATTGCTCTTTTTTCAAAGCTTGCAACAGTCTTTATCCCATAAAAAAGCTCTGCAAATATCCTGCAGAGCTTTTTGTAACAACAGTTATAAATTTATGTTTATTTATTTTATCTTACGTGCTTCAAGATAGAATCTTTTTTCGCAGGCTTCACCCATTGAAAACGTTTTTCTGGGAAGAGCGCCATCATTAAGAACGGTAGGATACAAATCAGACTTATCCATGGCAGGAAGCAGAAAACCGATATTGCTTTCACCTGCAGAAAGCTCAGATACAACATCTTCACCGTGGATATAGTCAATCCTGCATCCGTTATTCTTTATGTATTCATCAAGGAAAAGCTGTAAAGAACCAACCGCAAGCTGACTTTTCGGATTTCTGATAAACAGCTTTGTTTTTTGAGCACCTTTTGCAACAGTAATCTCCTGAGCTCCTTCGGTTTCGGAAATCTCATAATATTCCTTAAGTGCATTTAAAAGCGCATCGGGGTTACAATCAAAAACAACTCTGTGAATAGGCTCAAAAATGAGTGAGTCGTCATGAAGATTTCCAAGCTCTATAAGTGCATATCTTGCAGGATGACTTTCCCGCTCTGCATCGCTCAGTCTTTTTTTTACATTTTCCCAGTGAGCCTTTGCGGTAGCAAGAGAATGATTTCCGTCACCTACAGCAAAGAATAAAGGATTTTCGGGATTCACCTGTTCGTAAAGCTTTTCAAGAGCAGAAATAACGGCATTGTTATCCTCCACAAGGTATCCGGTTATATGACCGCTTTCTTCCATCAGCTCAAAATCATAAAGCTTTTCCAGCTTCGTTTTATCAATCCCCTCAACCACGGTTTTATCTTTATCATCAATAAGTATGAGAATATGAGGACTTTCCAAAGAAGCATTTTCTCTTACCTTAAGTCTCGGGGGAATTCTTGACACCACCGTTCCTTCTGTTGCTCTGATGAGAGATTTTGAGCCAACACTGTAATCATATTCCTCAAGATCAACAGCTCCTATAATCCCTTTTCTTACTTTGCCGCCCAGAAGCGTTCTTTCAACATAAACAAAAGATGAAGGAAGCTTTTTAAAAATCTGCTTTGAGAGATATTTATTCATTGTACTGTTTACTTTCTCAATTCTTTCGGCACTGTCGGATGCTTCAAGATAAATCTCGGGAAGTATCATCTTAAGTGTAGAATGGGCATCGCCGACGAATTTATAAACTCTTTCCCAATAGGAAGGCTCTGAGGTATACTGATCGCAGGCAACCACGCTCCATTTTTGCATATCAACATTTTCAGGGATAAGTATATCCGCAGGATAAAAAGGTATTTTTTTCATAATCATCTTTCTTTCATATATTATTTTTTAATTTTACTCAAGGAATTTAAGTTCTCTTTCGTATTTCGGATCTTCGGTAAGCTCAAAAAGAACCTTTAGACAAAGCTCTGCGCCCTTGATATTATTTCTGCTTTGCAGTTCAAATGATAAATCGTAGATTAAAGAAAGAATTTCAGGATCAAGTCCGAATTCAATCCCGTCTTTTTTGAGTGCATCGGTTATTTCTTCTATACCGCCGGCAACAGGAGTTTGCCCTGTTTTCTCCATTATAATTTCAACACCCTCGGCTGCCACAACATTTTCCTTAACACTTTCAGAGGAATAAAACATCGCAGCGGCAATCTCATATTCTTCTTTTTCAAGATAATACATTCCGATTTCACTGCGATATTTTGCGAGTGAATCAGCACTTAAAATATAAGATTGCATAGCTTTTATAACTATAAGAAATTTATTCCATTCTTTTGTTTTCCGATAAATACGTGCAAGCTCAATAAAAATATTGCAGTCAACCGGGTTCCAGATAAGAGCCTTTCTCAGCTCCTCCTCAGCTTTTTCATAATCCTCATATGCAGCATAAATATGACCGTTGCACAGATGAAGAGTTCTGTAATCTATTTCTGCTCTTTTTATCATTTTTGAAGGCTTCAGCTTGAAATCGTAAATATAATACTGTAAAGGTGAATCGAAGCAAAAAAATCTTTCATTTTCATCCTCAATCCAGATTCCTTCATATTCTTCAATAAGCTCGTCCGCAATTTCCTTTGCGGCATCGTATTCATCTGCGTTGAGATATTCACATATCTCTCTGATTTCCTCATCAATCGCTTCAAAATCCGCATCATAATATTTTGCATCTATCATTTAATATTCCTCATTTCAGTTCAACAATCGTTACTCCGTCTTCACCCTCGCCGTATTTTCCGAGTCTGAAGGATTTAACATTTTTATGTGTTTTTAAGCATTGATGAATTGCGGCTCTTAAAACCCCCGTACCCTTGCCGTGAATTATACATATTTTCTCCAGTCTCAGAAGAACTGCATCATCAATGAATTTTTCAACATCCATAACACCGTCGGTAACCGTTTCGCCCCGTATATCTATTTCGGTTGCACCACCTCTTTGAATACCTGCTTCACTGCGCTTAAAAGACGTGAAGGAGGTTTTCGAACCGGGTGCGCTTTCGGTAACGGCAACATCGTTAATATTTACATTTATTTTTAGTATGCCCGCCATTACTGTAAGATTTCCGTCTTTATCCGGAGGAGTCATAACCGTAGCCGTCTGCTCATGCTCAATAAGGATTACGGTTGTGCCCGGAATAAGCTTATCGGGACTGACTGTTTTATAACCCTTTTTATCGGTTTTTTTAATTTCTTTGCGACGTTCCTTGATTTTTCCGGATATTTTTTCACTTGCTTTTGAAGCGGTACGGTCAAATTCCTGCTGGGATTTAATTTTACGAAGCTTTCTCGCCTCTTTTATAACCTCATCGGCGGATTCTTTTGCTTCCTCCAGAATTTCTGCCGCTTCCCTGTTTGCCTTTTCAAGAATTTTAGCATATTTCTCTTCGTTTTTTTCTCTCTGACTTGCAAGCTTTTCCTTTAGCGCCTCAATTTCTTCTTTATATCTTGAGGTTTGCTCCCTTTCCTCCTCAAGAAGCTTTCTTGTTGATTCTATTTCAGAAAGAACATCTTCGAATTTAATATCATCTGCATTCAGATGAGTTTTTGATTTTTCAAGAATTTCTTCATTGATTCCAAGCCGTGAACAGATTGCATATGCATTGCTTTTGCCGGGGATTCCCACAAGCAACCTGTAGGTAGGTCTTAAAGTTTCAACATCGAACTCGCAACCTGCATTAAGAACTCCCGGTGCAGACAGAGCATACATTTTCAGCTCGCTGTAATGGGTTGTTGCCATTACTGATGCTCCTCTTTCTCTCAGATAATCAATTATACCTATGGCAAGAGATGCTCCTTCAACAGGATCTGTTCCGGCACCAAGCTCGTCAAGAAGAACAAGTGAGCTTGAATTGGCAAGAGAGGTTATTTCAACAATGTTTTTCATATGAGATGAAAAGGTGGAGAGCGACTGAGAAATACTCTGTTCGTCTCCGATATCTGCAAAAATCTCCGAATAAAACGGGATTTCGCTGTTATCTCCTGCAGGAATAAGCATTCCGCACAATGCCATAAGTGAACACAATCCTACTGTTTTTAAAGTAACGGTTTTTCCACCTGTATTCGGTCCCGTAATAATAAGCGAATCAGCTTCTTTTCCAAGCTCTACATTAATAGGAACAACAGATTTCGGATCAATTAACGGATGCCTTGCTTTCTTTAAATTAAGGTATCCCTTCGTATTTATTTTCGGCATTGAGCCTTTCATAAGAAGTCCCAGCTTTGCCTTTGCAAAAATAAAGTCAAGCTCGCATATAACACGGTAATTGCTCAGAAGCTCTTCCGAATGCTCTGCCGCTTTGGCGGAAAGCTCATAAAGAATACGCTCTATTTCCTGCGCTTCTTCGGAATAAAGCTCTTTAATTTCATTGTTGGCATTAACAGCCGGCATAGGTTCAACGAAGACTGTTGAACCGGAAGTTGATGAATCGTGAACGATACCGGGAATACTGTTTTTGTTTTCCACTTTAACGGGAATAACGAAGCGATTTGCACGCATCGTTATGATATTATCCTGAAGATATTTCTGATATTCCGGTGAGGTTATATACCTGTTAAGAATCTCTCTTATTTTTTCATGAGTGGATTTAATCTTTCTTCGGATTGAAAGGAGCTTTACGCTGGCATTATCAGCTATTTCATCTTCAGATATTATTTTTGAGGTTATTTCTTCCTCAAGATATTTCATGGGAATCAGCGCATCAAAGTATGAAGAAAGCTCTGAATCCTCCCTGGCATAATCCTTAAGCCTTCCGGCAGTATTAAGAAGCTTCGCAATTTCGAGAAGCTCTTTTTCCCTTAGAATTGCGCTGATATTAAGCCTCTTTATATACAGGAGAACATTATCGGAAGCCGATATAGGAGCATTCGACCTTCTGAGAATCAAAGAAGCAGCTTCCAGCGTTTCATTAAGAGCAATATTAAGCTCACTTAAATCTTCAAAAGGCATGAGCTCTTCAGCTCTTTTCTTGCCTTCTGCCGTTATTGCCCCTTGAGCCAGTTTATCGAGTATTATATCAAATTCAAGCTTTTTGAAATATTTTCTTTCCATTTTTTCCTCACTGATAAGTATAATTATATATTATATAATTTTTTAAGAAAAAAAACAATAGGTAAAGCAAAAAAATTAAGCAGGAATAATCCTGCTTAAGTAAACTTTAATATTTAGGAACCTCAACCCATATATTATTATTCTCTGAGGATTTATAAATACTGAGTATCAGATCTACCGCACGTCTTGCATCTCTTGCCGGAGCAATCAGCTTTTCTCCGTGAAGTATCGCATCAATGAAATTGGAAACAACAGAGAAATGTGCATCCATATCAATATCTTCGGGTTTTTCTCCGAAAACCTCACTTTTTTCGGAAAGCTGAATTTCTTCAACCTTGAAATCATCCTCGCTGAGACTTTTATAAAACACGGTTTTCCCTTCGGCAAAAAGAATTGTTCCCTTTTCACATTCTATTCTGATTCTGTCGCATTCCGGATTCTTTTCGGGCAAATAAGATAAAACCGTTCCCATAAGAGTTCCGTGAGCTCCGTTTTCAAACTCCAGAAGTGCGCAGGCAACATCTTCACCGGTCATTTTTCTTCCCATTGTATCGCACACCGCACAAACACGTTTAACATCTCCCACGAGATGAACAAGAGCATCTATTCCGTGACTGCCCTGATTTATAAGGCATCCGCCACCGTTTATACTTTTATCGCCGCGCCAGTAAGAATCCGCATAATAAGAATGACTGCGATAGCCTCTGTATTGAAATTCCACAGTTCTTATCTTTCCTGCTTATCCCGATTCTATAACTTTTTTCGCATTTACAATCCCGGACTGAATTCTGTTAGGAAAAACGCATCCTAACACAACATTGTTTCTTTCAGCTGCCTCTATCATTGCCGTCATTTTATCGTGAGAAACATCAAGAGGTTTTTCACAGAGAATATCAATTCCTGCATTTGCAAAAGCGACCGCACACTCAGAATGATATGAGCTCGGAGAGCATATTATTACCGCATCAATATCACAGTTTTTTATAACTTCATTATAATCGTCTGTAAGATAAGGAATACTATATTTATCGGCAAATTCCCTGCCTTTTTCCTCACTTTTCCCGTGAACCAAAGCAACCATTTCGCCGCGTCCGTCATGAATTATTGCTTCAGCATGAGAATGAGCAATCATTCCGCAACCTACAAGGGCAAATTTGAGTTTATTTTCTGCCATCCTTATCACTTCCTTTAGAATAATATTCATTCATAAATTCATCAATAAACAAATTTATCTCCTCCGAAAGAACCCCGCTGTAATCTTCCGGAATGCATTCAAGATAATATCTGATATAATCCTCCGGCAATCCCTCATGGAAGCATTGAAGTGCTCTTGCATATGCGTAAAGGCAGGAAGAATCCTTATAGAAGCTTTCATGCTTTCCCTTAGGATAAAGAACATTATTAAGACGGTGGTCACGAAGCTTCGGGTTAACCGCCTTAAGGTATTCCGTTGCACTCTCATAATCGGAATTTATTATACATTCTATGCTTTTTTCATATATACTTGCCGCAACATAGTTATTCCAGCATACCCCGATTGCAATAGCCGCAATCAGACTAAGCGGAATAAAAACTTTGAATATTTTATTCATAACAATCACCTTATATATAATACATCAAACTTCAATTGTTTTCAATACGGAATTCCAAAATCGTGCAAATACACTATTGCAGTCGCTACAAATTAATAAAATATGTTAATTTTCATAAACATAATTCCATAAAAAGTAACTGATTTCTTTTTTCGACATATTATAGAACGAGACTTGCAGTCTCAATACGAAGAAAGGAATAATTGATATGGCTATATTTTCAAATCAGGCAACACTTTCTTACAATGGAATAAGTGTTAATTCAAATACAGTTACAGGCAATATCATAGAAGTGCTTTCAGTCACGAAAACCGCTTTAACAGAAAGCTATTCATCCGATTCGGATATCACTTATATTATAAGTCTGAATAATTCGGGCGCATTACCCTTTACCGATCTTACGTTAACAGATAACTTAGGAGCATACAGTTTCGGAGCAGGCACCGTTACACCTCTGACTTATGTTTCCGGCTCAGCAGCATTTTTTGTTAACGGAATATTTCAAAGTAAGCCCGTTCCGTCATCACAGTCACCTTTAATCTTCAACGGAATAACCGTTCCTGCCGGCGGAAACGCAATGATAATTTACGAAGCAAAATCCAACGAATTTGCTCCCTTAAGCTCTCAGAGTGAAATAACAAACAGCGTTTCAGTAACCGGTACGGGAATCGTTACACCTCTTATCGCTACTGAAACGGTAACGGCAGATGAAGCTCCCTTATTATCAATAGCGAAGGCACTTAATCCCGTTAACGTTGCAGAAAACGGCGCATTGACCTATACCTTTACAATTCAGAATACCGGTAATGCACCGGCTTTAGCAACAGATAATGTTATAATCACAGATATCTTTAATCCTGTTTTAAATAATATTACTGTTACAGTTAACGGGGAAATTCTTGCTCCATCAGAATATACCTATGATGAAGCTACCGGAGAATTTGCAACCCTTCCCGGTGTGATTACCGTTAATGAAGCAACCTTCACTCAGAATCCCGTAACAGGAGTTATTACTGTTAATCCTTCATCTACGGTTGTTACCGTATCGGGAACAATATAATAAAGAGGGTGCATTTATGCACCCTCTCAAATTTTTATAATTTATTTCGCTGTATTTTACCGCTTACCGTCTTGGGAAGACTATCCTTGAATTCAACAATTCTTGGATATTTATACGGAGCGGTTTTTTCCTTAACGTAATTCTGTATTTCCTTCTTAAGCTCTTCGGTGGGCTCAGTTCCGTTAACAAGAACTATGCTTGCCTTTACAATCTGCCCTCTTACCTCATCCGGAACGGCAGATACACCGCATTCAAGAACATAAGGCAGCTCCATAATAACGCTTTCAATTTCAAAGGGCCCGATACGGTATCCGGAAGACTTGATAACATCATCCACACGGCCTACATACCAGTAGTATCCGTCTTCATCACACCACGCAACGTCTCCGGTATGATAATAACCGTCATGCCATACCTCTTTTGTTTTCTCTTCATCTCCGTAGTATCCTACAAACAGACCGTTGGGAGCACCATCCTTTACGTTGATAACAATTTCTCCCGATTCGCTGGTTTTAACCTGATTGCCTTCAGAATCGTGAAGCTCAACCTTATAGATTGGTGCAGGCTTACCCATTGCACCGATTTTATGAGGCTTGCCGATAAGATTTCCGATAATCATAGTGCTTTCTGTCTGACCGAAGCCTTCTTTTATCTGAAGCCCCGTAGCCTTTTCAAACTGACGGTAAACCTCCGGATTAAGCGCTTCTCCGGCAGTAGTCATATGACGCACGGAGGAAAAATCGTATTTTGAAATATCCTGCTTTATCATCATACGAAGCATGGTGGGAGGAGCACAGAAGGTGGTTATATGATGCTTTGCAAACATGGGAAGGATTTCTGCCGCATCGAAACGATCGAAATCATATACAAAGGTTGCAGCTTCACAGAGCCACTGACCGTAAAGCTTACCCCACATAGCCTTTGCCCATCCGGTATCGGAAATAGTAAAGTGGAGTCCGTCCGGATCAACATTATGCCAGAATTTGGCAGTATGGAAATGACCGAGAGGATATTTATAATTATGAGCGGCAATTTTGGGATAGCCGGAGGTTCCCGAGGTGAAATACATAAGCATTATATCATCACCGCAGGGCGAATCTTCGGTACGGTCAAAGTGTGAGCTGAATCGCTTATACTCTTCGTCAAAGTCTCTCCAGCCTTCTTTTTTTCCGCCTACAATCATTTTATTTACAAGCATCGGACATTTTTCCGCTGCTATATCAACCTGATTTGCTACTTCACCGTCTGAGGTACAAACAATTGCACTAACTCCTGCGGAATTGAATCTGTATTCAAGATCATGCTCCTGAAGCTGATCAACAGCGGGAATTGCAATTGCTCCCAGTTTATTAAGACCAAGCATTGCAATCCAGAACTGATAGTGACGCTTTAAGATGAGCATTACCCTGTCACCTTTTTTGATTCCGAGGGAAGCAAAATAATTTGCACACTGACTTGAAGCCTTTCTCATATCGGTGAAGGTGAAGCGTCTTTCAACATTATCTTTTGAAATATGAAGCATTGCAAGCTTATCGGGCTCTCTTCTCGAAAGCTCGTCAACGAGGTCAAATGCAAAGTTGAATTTATCGTCGTTTTTAAAGGTAATCGAAACAGGCGTTCCGTTATCATCTTTGACAACGTCAATATATTTATGATAAATTCTTTCTTTTGTATCGGGAAGCGCAGAGCCGATAATCTGCTCAGTTGAAACAACATCGGAAGCAGCAGCTTCAACAGTTTCCGCATCAGCTCTTAAAACTATGGCATAAAAACGGCAATCCTTACCGTTAACAGCAATCATTCCGTGAGGAGTATCACTGTTATAATAAATAGAATCCCCGGGGCCAAGAACCTCTTTATGGTCTCCAATCTGAACCATAAGGTGCCCTTCGATTACTATATCGCATTCCTGCCCTTCGTGAGTAGTGAGCTCAATATCTTTATTCTGAGCCTCCTCGTCGTATGTACTTACAACGTATAAGGGCTCTGCAATACGGTTTTTGAAGGCATAAGCAAGGTTATGATATACCATTCCGTGAGCCTTTGCAATCTGCTGACCTGCACCGGCACGGGTAACGGTGTAGGATTTAAGATTCGGGCTGTAGCCTTCAATAATATCGGTAACGTTTACGCCTAAAACAGCTGCACAACGGTAGATAAATGCAAAGTTAAGGTCGCTTAAACCGTTTTCGCAGTTCAGATATTCTTCGGTGGAAACACCGGTTTTCTCAGCCATCTGCTGAGGGGTATAGCCTTCAATTTCACGAAGCTCTCTTATACGCTCCGCCATTTCTTTGATTTTAATGTTGATATCTCTCGAGTTTAACATATTTTCTCCTTTTCCGAGGCAAAAAAAATCTCGCCTCAAAGTAAAATTAAAACCTTTGAGACGAGTGTAAATCACCCGCGGTACCACTCAAATTGCGATTAAAAACCGCCGCTCTCTGGGTCAGACAACCCATATGCATTAACGCAGCAATAACGGGAAGGTTCTACTTGCTTTCGCTTTCTTCCTTCCGGCTCAGAAGCTACAAATATATTTCATCCCCTATGGCTCGCACCGACCGCCATTTCTCTTGAAGGTTCACGAAATATACACTCTTCGTCAAAGCCTTTACCTGAAATACTATAACATAAATTCTTACGTATGTCAAGTTTTTTTATCAAACAAGTGGAAATTTAAAGAATGAAAGGAGAATCTCTTAATTTACCCCTTCTTCTATTCGTACAAGTTATATACAGGTTAAAAACTGCGAAAGCTATTTCTCAACAGCATTTCTGATATTCCTGCCGCTTTCTTCAATCAGCCTTTCCGCTTCCTCCAAAGACACTTTTTTAATCTCAGAAACTATTCTTATCATTCTTCCGAAAAGCTTTTCGTTTGTAGCATTTAAGTTTATCATCAGATTTTCGTATACTTTACCGGTTTTAATCATCGCACAGGTTGAAAGCATATTGAGAACAAGCTTCTGAGCCGTTCCTGCTTTCATTCTTGTTGAACCTGTAACAACCTCTGCTCCCGTATCGGTAACTATTGAAATATCTGCAGTTTTGTCAAGAAGACTTCCCGAATTAGAAGTTATACCCACAGTAATACACCCCATTGATTTTGCATACAAAAGACCGTTTATCACATACCCTGCACCGCCTGCAGCCGAGATTCCGCAAACAACATCCTTTGAACTGAGATTAATATTCTTAAGATCATCTGCACCGGCGGTTTTACTGTCTTCTGCACCTTCCTTTGCTCTGAATACGGCATCATTTCCCCCGGCAATTAAGCCCATTACGGTTTCATATGATACTCCGAAGGTAGGTGGACATTCCGAAGCATCAAGAATCCCAAGTCTTCCTGAAGTGCCTGCACCCATATATATAAGTCTTCCGCCTTCAGCAATTTTTTCACTTATTACATCTACAGCTTCCCCGATACTGCCAAGTGCTTCACCCACCGCCTTTACTGCATTGATATTTTCTTCCTGAATAACCGAAAGCATCTCAGCGGTAGACATTTTATCAATATGAGTTGTTTTCGGATTTCTCATTTCGGTTTTAAGCATTATTCTCTCCCCTTGCAATTCTTCTGTAATCGTTAATAAGATTGGTTCTCAGTTCCACGGTATCACATCCGCAGAGCTGAGCTGCCAGCACACAAGCACCGTATATCTGCGGTTTCTCCGTTATTATACACCTTAGGTTTTTATCAAGATATTTTTTCACAACCTCCGCAAACGCATTTTCGTTCGTGATTATTCCGCCGGACAGAATAACCTTTCGTATCTTATGTATGCAGCTTGCATAGTTTATTACTTCACTGAGGGCTTTTGCATTTTCATCAATAATTGCAGCTGCAACTTCATCCCCTGAGGAAAAAGCACGGAATACACATGATGCAAATGATGCTATAAAAGACTGGTCATTTTTATATACCTGTGCGATAAGATTTTCAGCCTGAACTCCCGATTTTTCTTCAATATAATCAGTAATTAATGTTTTGCTTCCTCTTCCTTCTTTTTCCATAAGTGCATAATATATTCCGTCACGCCCAATATCATATCCACTTCCCGATTTACTCAAAAAAGGCCCCCAGCCGCCGTATTTTATAAGTTTTTCTCCCTCTTTTGCAAACACAACCGATCCCGTTCCGCATATGACAGCAATACAGTCTTTTTCATCGGTGCATGAAGCGATAACATTCAATATATCTGTTTTACATTTTATTTTAATGCCCGGATAAAGCTTAAGCAGAGAATCCTGTATTTTTCCTCCGTTATTTGCTGTAAGAAAACCTGAACCTCCCACATATAAACCGCACAATCTGCAATCGGAAGGCAATGCTTCGGAAATCCCCGAGCTGATTACTTCAAGACTTTTTTCAATCCCGACAGTATTGGGATTACTTGGCTCTTTAAGAATTCTACGAACTATTTTACCGTCAGAATCAAAAGACACAATTTCAGTTTTGCTGCCCC